>CAZBFB010000043.1:0-11641 GCA_964491085.1 uncultured Gammaproteobacteria bacterium
TAGAAAACAAGATTCAAGGAAAACTGCAAACTGAAAAACCCGAAGAAAAAGACGAAGATTTCCCACCGGTCACGCCGTAATAATATTTTCCTCCCCCTTAATGGGGGAGGTTAGGAGAGGGTGAATAGCAATACTCGCCCTCTCCTGACCCCTCCCCTCCAGGGAGGGGTATTATTTATCCTATGATCAAAAAAACCGAATGGAATGATGTGGCTGATTGGTATGATGACATGTTGGAAAATAATCCGGACACATACCAAGCTAAAGTTATTCTGCCCAACTTGATACGTGTTTTGGCTATCAAAAAAAATCAAATCATCTTGGACTTGGCTTGTGGGCAAGGATTTTTTTCACGCGCCTTCCAGGTGGCGGGCGCGCAGGTGGTCGGGGTTGATGTGGCAAAAGATTTAATCAAGCGCGCGCGCCAACACTCACCGCCGGAAATTTCGTATCACGTTTCGCCCGCGGACAAATTGCCGTTTTTGAAAACGGCCAGCGTTGATATCGCGACAATCGTGCTCGCGTTGCAAAATATTGTAAGTATATCTGCTGTACTGCACGAATGCGCGCGCGTTTTGAAACCACCTGGCCGACTGGTGCTCGTGTTGAATCATCCGGCGTTTCGCATTCCGGGCAATTCGAGTTGGGGTTGGGACGATACGAAAAAAATCCAGTACCGTAGAATTGACGGCTACCTATCAGAGGCAAAAATAAAAATTGCCATGCACCCGGGCGCAAACCCGATCGCCACCACCACCTCATTTCACCGGCCTCTGCAAGTATACGGCAAAGCCCTCGCCAAACACGGTTTTCTCATCCGCCGCCTAGAAGAATGGAACTCCCACAAAACCAGCCAACGCGGCCCGCGCGCCACCGCGGAAGATGGCGCCCGAAAAGAGATTCCGCTGTTTTTGATGATAGAAGCGGTCAGGGGTTAGCTTCCTAGCTGACTAGCTTGCTAGCTTTTTAGGTGCATCTTCGAGCGAAATCGAGAAGCAAGCCCAGTGCTTGCTTTTTTATTTAATTGTGCTATCATTCATTTTATCTACCCCATTCCGGGGACAGGGAGACCAAATACATGAGGATCAAGGGCTTGTTCCTCGCAGTCGTGATCGCCGTCATGGCGTTCATGATCATGGGCGCCGCGCCGCCCACCGCCGACCACCCCAACCAGCCGCCGGGTCTCACCACCGATCGCCACTTCGGCGAGGACGTGGTGAACACGATTGCGCTTTGCATCCCGACCACCGTCGTCGCGATCGTCCAGATCTTCGTCGCCCCAGCACCGACCCAGCCGGAGGCCGCGAACGCATCCGACACCAATATCGCCATCTTGGTCAGCACCAACGCGAACCCGTACACCATGAGGCCCGTGCCGAAGTACTTCGGGTCCACGAATCGGTTCGTGCCCACGCGCAACACCGGCACGACCGTCTAGCCCGGCGCTGCCGGCCAGTAACCCCCGCCTCGGGCAAGAAGGATCGCCTTCCTGCTCGAGGCGTTTTCATTTTCTTCTCCTCCCCGTGGGAGGAGCGCAGACACATGCCGACTTAACGCAGACGGTCGCGGACGACTGCATCCCCCACCTACCCTCCCCCTGCTTACAGAGGGAGGAAAGATTTATACTACTTAGTCGCCCAGGGGTGAAAATAGGTATTTTGCGAAAACGTTACGGACCGCGACGGCGGGAGTATATGTAGTCCACTGGACTAAGAACATAGTCCAGTGGACTAATAGTGGTTTTCGCAAACATACCTATCGAACCCATGGGCGACGGCCACATAAAAAACACTTTCTCTATCTTGCATTTTTCCCCATTTTCGCTATTATATCAATCGCGTACTCCTCTCAAATACAACCTGGATTCCCGACTCCGCGGGAATGACAAATTCTCTTTTCTAAAAGCTACTGCACCTACTGAAGCTAAAAGTTACCCCACCCCCATGCGCCGCCATCGTTTCATCGGCCATTTTGATCTCACCCAACCCGCGCTCGCTATCAATGATAGTGAATTTTATAATCAAATTAAAAATGTTTTGCGTTTAGCTCCGGGCGAAGAATTGATTCTGGCTGACGGGAACGAAAATGAAGCGCACGCCATCATCAGCACCATCGAACCGGGCGTTATAACCGTCAAACTCAACCGACTACAACACAACACCAACGAACCGACGCGATCCGTCACGCTGTACTGCGCCATTTTGAAACGCGAAAATTTTGAATGGGTGGTACAAAAAGCCACCGAGGTTGGCGTGAAAACGATCGTGCCAATTACAACCAAGCGCACGATTAAACTTGGCCTGCGTCCGGACCGTTTAGAAAAAATTAGCAAGGAAGCCGCTGAACAATCCGGCCGCGGCGTCGTGCCGCAACTCCACGCCACGCTCACTTTTGACCAAGCCATCGCTCACGCCCAAAGCAACGCACAAAATTATTTTCTGGATGTAAATGGTATCCCCAGCTCTGTCATTGCGAACCCATTCGACGGGATCAGGGTAAACTCCGCGAAGCAATCTCAAGACCCAGATTGCCGCGTCGCTACCACTCCTCGCAATGACAACTCGGTCGGCATCTTCATCGGTCCGGAGGGCGGTTGGGATCCAGCTGAAATTGAAATCGCACGCCTAAAAAATTTCATCATCACTTCGCTTGGTCCGCTCACTCTCCGTGCCGAGACCGCGGCGACCATAGCCGCATACCTCGCTGTCTCACTTTAATTTTGTTTATAGCATAAAATAACTATGCCCCCAGCACTGGAAATAAATCATTTCTCTAAAACATACGGATCAATGATTGCGGTTAATGATATTTCTTTCACCGTTGCGCCCGGTGAATTTTTTGGATTTTTGGGGCCGAACGGCGCCGGCAAAACCACCACCATCAATTGTATCACCGGCATCGGCCGTTTTACCGCCGGCACGATTGAAGTGTTTGGTCATAATGTAACGACCGATTATCGTCACGCCCGACAACAAATCGGTTTATCCCCGCAAGAATTCAACATTGATATTTTTGCGCCCGTGGAAAAAATCTTGTGGTACGTTGGTGGATTTTACGGCATGTCAACACACCTGCGCCGCGCACGCATTGCCGAACTGCTCAAACAATTTGAATTGGAAGGGCATGCTTCTAAACCGTTCCGCGCCTTGTCCGGCGGTTTGAAGCGGCGCGTCATGATCGCGCGTGCTATGATTCATAATCCGGAATTGTTGATTCTCGATGAGCCGACCGCCGGTCTTGATGTTGAACTGCGCCGCGAGTTATGGCACTATCTGCAAACCATCAACCGTGCTGGCAAAACGATTTTGCTTACTTCACATTATCTCGAAGAGGTCGAATTGCTCTGTAACCGCATCGGCATTATCAACCAAGGAAAAATGGCGGCGCTGGCGGATAAATCAGAATTCACCAAAAACGGTTCCAAATTGGAAGATATGTACTTATCGTTGACCAAGCATCCCTCCTAAAAAGCTAGTCAGCTAATAAGCTAGAAAGCTACCCCTATGAATTGGATCGGATTACAAACATTCGTGCAACGCGAAATTCAACGCTTTTTTCGCGTGGGTATTCAAACATTGATAACCCCGTGGATCAGCGCGGCACTGTATATTTTCATATTCGGATTTGTGGTCGGCAGTCGGATCCCGGACATTGCCGGCGTGCGCTATATTGATTTTGTTCTACCCGGATTAGTAATGATGAACATCATCGCGTCCGCGTTTTCACAAACCTCGAGCTCCCTCTACTTCCAACGCTTCACCCGTCACATCGAAGAACTGTTGGTGGCGCCGTTTTCGTACGGCGAAATGGTCATCGGCTATATGGTCGGCGGCGTAGTGCGCGGCGTCATTGTCGGTTTGGGTGTATATGCCATGGCTATCATCTTCGGTTCCAGCACGATTGCACACCTTTGGCTCTTCATCGCTTATAGCATCGCCGTCAGTATTATATTTTCGTTTCTCGGACTGCTGGTCGGATTATGGTCGGAACATTTTGAACACCTCGCCATCTTAAACACGTTCGTGATTACGCCGTTAAGTTTTTTGGGTGGTATTTTCAATTCGATCCACATGTTACCGGAAAAATTGCAGCCGATAGTGCGACTAAATCCGTTTTTTTACTTCGTGGATGGTATGCGCTATGCCATGATCGGCGTACGCGAAGCCAGTCCGTTAACCGGCGGGGCGTTGGTCATAGGCCTGATCTTTGGACTAGGTTTTTGGGTGTGGTATTTATTCAAAACCGGCTATAAATTACGCACATAGGGGGATGCATTGACTTTTCTGACCCACCCTGCTACACTGGTTTTATAGTAGGGTTTTCTCAACGGTTTCTTATGCCATTAGCGTAAGAGCTAGGCGAGAATAGGTCGTCCTACGCTTTTAAAACAACACAAGAACGTCTATGGCAAAGAAATTATATGTCGGCGGTTTGTCGTATTCTACGACCCAAGATGGTTTGCAAGCCGCGTTTGCCCAAGCGGGCAGCGTGACTTCCGCAACGATCATCATGGACCGCATGACCGGCCGTTCCAAAGGTTTCGGTTTCGTCGAAATGACGACCGATGAAGAGGCCAACAACGCTATTACCATGTTCAATGGTAAAGAGCTTGATGGTCGCACCTTGACGGTCAACGAAGCCCGTCCGCTCGAGCCACGCGCTCCGCGCACCGGCGGTTTCAACCGCGGCGCAGGTCGTGGTTTCGGTGGTGGTTCAGGTGGTGGTGGTAGCTACAACCGCTCCGGCGGCAGCGACTACTAATCGCCCAAAAAAAATCAGCCCTTTAACCGGGGCTGATTTTTTGTTACTTTTAATTTTTCGTTTTACATTTTATGCTTAATAATCCTCCAGCTTCGCCATGTGGCGATGCTTCTGAATTTTGTCGAGGGCTTTGGCTTCGATCTGACGAATGCGTTCACGGGTGACACCGAATTCGCGACCGACTTCTTCGAGCGTGTGGGTAACGCCGTCCACCAACCCGAAACGCATTTCCAAAATTTTGCGTTCGCGCGGGGACAATCCCTCTAAAATTTCGCCAACATACTGTTTGAGTAGTTGCAGAGCGGCCGAGTGCGATGGACTAACTGTTTTAACATCCTCAATAAAATCACCAAGAGTTGAGTCCTTTTCATCTTCATCGCCCACGGTTGTTTCCAAACTAACCGTCTCCTGCGAAATTTTGATAATATGCCGAACTTTATCAATATCTTCGCCCAGTTCGGCGGCAATTTCTTCCGGTAACGGTTCGCGTCCCAGCTCTTGCACTAAATTACGTTCGATCTGCTGAAACTTATTAATCGTTTCCACCATATGCACTGGAATACGAATCGTACGCGACTGATCTGCCAACGCGCGAGTGACGGCTTGTTTAATCCACCAAGTGGCATAGGTGGAAAATTTATACCCACGACGGTAATCAAATTTTTCTACAGCGCGAAATAAACCGATGTTGCCCTCTTGAATTAAATCCAACAACATCAAATGCCGACCAGTAAACTTTTTAGCAATGGAAACAACCAGACGCAAGTTGGCTTTGACTAATTGCTGTTTGGCCGCTAATTCACCTTGCTCTTTGCGCTTGGCTAATTGAATTTCTTCAGATGGCGTCAACAGCGGTACTTTGCCAATCTCGCGCAAATACATTTGAATTGAATCGCCAGCCACATCCGGAATTTCCGTGTCACTCATGGTACGCTCTTTACGTTTGGATTTTGATTTAGCTTTCGTGGGCACGACTTCAGTCGTCTCTTCGCCGGTGACAGCCAAAAAATCGCGCGCCTCACGGATTTCGATATTCGTTCGATCAAGCGTAAACAAAAACCGCTCGTACTGGTCGAGGTAATCTTCCAAATTCTGAAACGCGTACAAAATTTCATTCTCGGTCAAAAACCCGCGCGTGCGCCCCTTGCGCAACAGCGTCTCGGCGGCATCATGAGGCCACGGTTGCGGTTCGGGCGTGACAGCGACCTTGGTCACTAGTTGCCCGCGAGCGGTGAAGGTGCGTGCCCTATCTTTTTTGCCGCTAGTTAGATATTTTTTCATGGTCCGTTTTGACATACAAAAGAAAGCGGCGTCGTACCCGCTTGTTTGATTGTGATCATTCTTGACGTAAATTGTAGAGTTGAGTGGTCAACGTTGTGAACTCATTAGTTAGTTCGACAACGCGTTCCGCTTGGGCACTCTCCTCTGCCTCTTGTAATTGTCTGTGCACATGCTGGAGGCGGGCTTGTATTGCCCGAAGGAGGAGGAGGCGAAGAATTCCGCGCGCTTCTTGCTGCTGCTGATCTAGCGTGAAATCAGAAAAGTCACGATCAATCAGGAGCTCAAGCTCGCTAGTGAGCTTGGCAATAGTAGTGTCATTATCGCTTATATAATTCTTAATGTCAAGCGCTGGTCCACCAGTTATCACCAGGTTAAAACAAGCCAACAACTCCCCCGCCGGAAACACTTGGGCAAGCAACGGATCAAGCTCCGGGCGCAACTGCGGAAAACGTAACATAAATCCCAAGGCCTGACGCAAAATCAAGGTATCACGATCCGGCGCGGATTGAGTTGTTTTGCGCGCCGCGTTCGGGCCGCGAACCGGTCGTGAGAATGCTTCACGCAGAAGCCGCTCATCCACTCCCAAACGGCCAGCCAGACGAGATACCCAAAACGATCGTGTCAGGGGATCAGCTACGGCTTGTAATACATGCAAAAAAGATTGCGCGGCCGCGCGCCGACCAGTCACGGTAGTGAGATCATTTTTTTCTCCCAACCGTTCAAACAAAAAAGTTAAAATTTCTTGGCACTCGGTGACGGCTTTTTGCCACCCGGCCGGATCACGACTAATACCATCGTCCGGATCTTTGGCCAGACCCAAATCGACCCGATAAACCGTGAACCCTTGCGCCAGCGCCAACAACACCGAACGATCGCCAGCTTTTTCTCCGGCCTGGTCACTGTCAAAACAAAACGCGATATTGCGCGTGAAGCGTGCTAGCACGGCCAAATGTTTTTCAGTTAAGGCCGTACCAGAAACCGCTACCACGTTTTTCACGCCAACTTTATGGCTCGAGACCGCATCAAATTGTCCTTCCACCACCACCACGCGATCAGCCGTGCGAATGGCTTTATATGCTTGATCAAGCGCGAAAATAAATTCGCTTTTATCAAACAATTCGCTTTGCGGCGAGTTAATATATTTGCCGCCAGCGTTCGGATCTTCTTTGAGCAAGCGCCCGGAAAATCCGACAACTTGCCCGCGCTGATCTTTTAACGGAAACATTATCCGCGCGCGAAACCGGTCATAACAGCCGCGCCGCTGACTGGTACTGCTGTCGCGCCCAATCGCCAAACCCGCTTTGATAATTTCCGCTTCGCTGTAGCGCGCGATCTTGAAATATTCGGTAATCGTTTCCCAACCCTCCGGGGCGTAGCCGATGCCCCATTCTTTAGCCAGCTCGCTGGAGATACCGCGCTGATGCAAATAATCGCGCGCCGTTTGCGCGTTGGTATTGGTGAGTAAATAACGCTGATAAAATCCGGCCGCATCGGTGAGCAACTCAAGCATGCGCTGACGCTCGGTACGCATTTTTGGATCCACGCGTTCCAATTCCACACCCGCGCGCTCGGCCAAAATTTTTAGGGTGGTTACAAAATCAATCCCCTCCATTTTTTCTATAAATGTAAACAAATCGCCTGATTCGCCGCAATTAGCGACCATAAAACTAGATGCTATATAGGTATGATCTGTATCTATGGTCAAATTGTAAACTAATCCTGAATATGCAGACTTTTTTAAAGACAATAAAGGTAATATCCAATATTTTACACCCTCGTAATAATACCAAAGCTTATATCTTGACCGAGCTTCTTCACTCCATGACACGGTATACGCCTGTCTGTGATTAACGTTGTTTTTATCTATCTTGGCTTTTTGAATAGTAATCGTGGGAAACAAAGAATTTCTTAATAGAATGTCTGAAATCTGTTCCGCAAGAATAAGTGATACTGTTGTAGTGGATTTGTGTTTATGTTTATGCTTCGCTTTAGTGAAAAAAAATGTTGTCCCATCGCCTCTATGGATAGCATCTACTAATATCATTTGCTGTTCGTATGCTAAGTATTGCCAGACAAATGGTATATGTTTCTGACCAGCCCCTTTACCCATTAAGTTGGCAAAAATTATTGCCAATTGAGAATGACAAGCGGTGATTTCCAGACCGCTTTTAGAATCTTCTTTACGTCTATAAATATTTGCCGTTAAACCAAAAATATTTTTGATCAGATCTACAATATCAGAGGCGAATTTTTCTTCGTGGTTACCTAAACTAAACCTAATATATGCTCGATGGTTGCTCCCCTCGGCAATATAATATCCACACAACTTGAGAAACCCTTCACTAAGAGGAATTTTAAGAGGGATCCTGCGTGGTACCGGACCAAGATTAGTTCTTTTATCTAGATAAACTTCTAGATCTATCTCTTTGAGAGATTTAATATCTTCATTTACTGGATACAATAATAAATCACCTTTGCTGATGTCTCCGGCAGAAATCTTTTTTACAGGAAAATATTTTTCAACTTTTCGAAGATAGCGAGCGCGGTCACTATCAAAAAAGTCAAGGTATTTTTTATACCTTCGAGCAAATACTTTGTAATCACGAGTGGAAGGAGCCCCCCTCACCACAAAAACTTGGTGATCGGCTGTTAAACTAACTGGATAAGTTAATTTCCGCAGACGAAGATTAATAAGATCTCCTTCATATTGGTGTTCATGAGAAGCCAAAACTTTCTGTATGTTACCCTTACCGGAAATAACATAGTGCGAATCATCAACTGTTTCTATGTCATGATAACCAAATGGTGTTTTTACTTTTTGTCCAGCAGGAAAACACCCGAAGCAGTGCCAGGTCTGACGGTCCTTGTGTACCATAAAAGAAGGCGTGCGCTCTTGATGGAATGGGCACAACCCCTTCATGTTCGCGCCAGCTGGTTTCAACGGCACATGTTCGCCGATGATCTCAACCAAATCCAGACGCTTTTTAATTTCGGCCACGCTATCGGACACAAAATACAAATTGTTTTTTCTGGCGGTGTGTATTGGACGAAGTTCGAAACTATTTCGAGCAAAATCCAAATGATTAAAACTATTAAAAAGGACTCGGCAGGGCGAAACAATTTGTCTGGGGGAATGGATTCGCCCCGCCTCGACTGATTTCCCGCCCGCAGGAGGGGTCTGGGGAGGAATGCGGGCGGGTTTCGGACTGGTGGTTTTCGGAAATTCGGCGGCTACAAAATCAGAAATCAAAAGTTGAATAAATCTATTATTTATGCTATCCTTATTTTGTGAGCAAAGAAAGTAACGACTCATATTTCTATACTATCAAAAGTAGCATACTATGTCAACAATATCACAAAATATAAAGAGAGTGCGAGCAAAACAAGGATTAACGCAGGATGACTTGGCGAAAAAAGCCAATATCAAGTACTCAACACTTACCAAAATTGAGGGTGGTGTCGTTACTAAACCAAGCGTTCAAACAATACAAAAAATCGCCAAGTCGTTAGGCGTTCCAATGGAAGAACTGCTAAAATAGTATTAACAATTAACTATCAATTTTATGGAACAAGAAATTCAACCGCAACCACAACAACCTAATCCACTTCCTCCTGACGACAAAAGCAAAATAAACCCTGCTTTGGTTTTTGGTGTGGTAGCGGTTGTTCTAATCGTTGGAGTCGGTGCATACTTTTTTGTGAATAAATCTGCGAATAATATTTCGCCCAGTCAGATGGTCTCTCAAACTCCAGAGACACCCGCTACAACTGAAACTGTATATTTCGGAAAAGGGTCGCAGGGTAAGTATTCTTTGGTAAATGTTCAAACTGGAGAAACTCAAGAATTTATTCCGACTGGCTATACAATAATTAACCAAACAGAATATCAAAATTTTCCGACATTTCTTATTATCCAAAAAGATAACGATCTCTTTTCTTATAGCGTTATCAATAAAATTACCAATAGCATTTTCGGTTCTTTTAATGATTTAAAACTTAAGCAAGATGAGCAGGTGCGAGTTTACCCATCAATTACGGAAAAAGATAAATCCATAATTAGGATAGACAAACTTGATTTATCCCAAGTATCTGAATTTGACGGGTCATCGCCAATAATTAGTACACGCACATATTCTTTTGACGCTTCCACTAACAAACTAGTAAGCATAGCGAATGTAAAAATCAGTGGTTGTACCGAATATGATTCTAAGAATCAAAGATTTTTCACTTGGCCTTGTGGCGAAGGTATTGGTACTTCTCTCCCATTATCAATTACTGATTTAAACGGCAAAGAACAGAGTCAAGTTATCACATTAGAAGAATTTGGACGCAGCAAAGATGATATTGGGTCAATTGCTGTGGAATACAGAAATGGTCTGTTCTTTGCTCTAAGCAAAGGCAATGTTTCAAAAATTGTTGCGCTTGATCCGCAATCAATAAATCCAACAAAAGAAACATATACAGTTAGTGAGCAAGTCAAATCGCAAATCACAGAATCTTACCCGTACTCGGCTTCCATAGACAGAAGTCGAAACACAATAATTATTGGTGGCAATAATTTCATTTTGCTTTTGCGATTTGACGCAAATAAACAGATTACACAAAGTACATACATCCCAGACAAAGAAATTTACGCGAATTTTATTTATGTGAACGACGGTAAATTGTACTATCAAGCAAAAGATAATATTCGCGTCGTTAATCTTGATTCCTGGCAAATTGAAAAATCAATTCCGTCATCCGGAAACTTCCAAGAAATTACCTTATTTTCAAGTCCAAATTGATTAGCCGCCGAATTTCCGAAAACCACCAGTCCGAAACCCGCCCGCATTCCTCCCCAGACCCCTCCTGCGGGCGGGAAATCAGTCGAGGCAGGGCAAATCCAAAACCCCAGAAAAATAGTTTGCCCTGCCGAGTCCGCATTGTTTCCGTTTCATTCGTTGGGATTTTCTGCAAAATGGGTTCTGACTTTTTCAAACAAACACCACCATTCCGAATTTGTTAATGAAATTGCCTCGGGGCTTCGCCCCTCGGCATTGGTTTCCGCCAAGAAATTCCAGGGGGTTTTGAATTCCGCCAAAAGAATTCCCGCCGAAAGTCGGCGGTTCCCAAACAGAGTTTGGATTGTGCCAAAGGCACAAGAGCCGATGAATAGAGATTTAAAAATTGTCGGTGTAACGCAAAACCTTTTATCAATTTAATTCCCGAAGCTATGATCAAATATTTTATATATTGTCGTAAATCAAGTGAGGACGAAGAACGCCAAGTTTTGAGTATTGAAGCACAATTGACGGAGCTTCGGGAATACGCCAAGCAACAGGGTTTATTTATCGTCCGTGAATATTACGAGAGCAAGACGGCAAAAGAGCCCGGTCGTGAGATATTTAACGAAATGCTTGGCGAAATTGAAAAAGGTGTTGCCTCGGGGATTTTAGCGTGGAATCCAGACCGTTTAGCGAGAAACTCGATTGACGGTGGCAAGGTTATATATTTTGTGGATACGCTAAAAATTGTTGCGCTAAAATTCCCGACATTTTGGTTCGAAGCGACACCCCAAGGAAAATTTATGTTAAGTGTCGCCTTCGGACAAGCAAAGTAT
>CAZBFB010000044.1:0-4874 GCA_964491085.1 uncultured Gammaproteobacteria bacterium
ACGCCGACGCCGAGCAAAACGCCCGAGACTTTGTAGCCGCCTTCGCCGAAATTACCGACGCCGTGTAGCTTGGACAGCACCAGTTCCAGGGCCGAGACCTTGGTTTTCTTGTGGATGTCGACCGGAATGCCGCGGCCGTTATCGCTGACCGAGACCATTCCATCGTCGAGTAATTTAACTATAATCTCGTCGCAGTGGCCGCCCATTGCTTCGTCAATCGCGTTATCGACGACTTCCCAAATCAGGTGATGCAAACCTTTTAGGCCAGTATCACCAATGTACATCGCCGGCCGCTTGCGTACCGGATCAAGACCTTCGAGAACGGTAATCTGTTCCGCTCCGTAAGCGGTGGCGGTGGATTGTTTTGACATGGGGGTATTATAGCAAAAGTTAGCCCAAAAAACAATAGGTTTTACAACCTGCTTTTCCCCATGATCTTGCCTATTTTCTAGGCCTCTGCTACCCTCCCGATCAGAAGATTTCGCTCTTTTACTTAGGAGGGTTCTCATGCCTGATCAGCCGGCAGTGACCAGTGCTCAACTTCCCGATCGGCCACACCAGACAAAAAGGATTCTAGTCACGGCGCTTTGTGCCGGTGGTGTTTGCTCGGTATTGTATACCATACCGGGGTCGCCGGAAGGGCGTATGATGGTGACAGTAATGGCGGCGGTGGTCATTTTCTGGATTTCGGAATCAGTGCCTTTGTGGATTCCGGCAATCGTCGGACCAACGATTTTGTTTTTTGCAAATGTCGTACCTAGCGCCAACTGGACTGACCGTTTTACGAACACCTACGGCCAGTTCACGAATCCGATCGTGTTCTTATTCCTCGGCAGTTTCTTGATCGCTCAAGCCATGGAAGCGCAGGGAGTTGGCCAACGTCTGGCCGACGCGATTCTAACTCGAGCGTGGTTACGCCGGTCTTCGCAACGCATTATTTTCGCGTTGGGAGCAATCACTGGTGTCCTCTCCATGTGGACATCGAACACCGCGACCACGGCGCTCATGTTGCCACTCGCGTTGGCCATGACGAAAAAAATTAGCGACGCGCATACGACGCGAATGACACTGTTGATGTTGCCGTTTGCGGCTACGATCGGTGGCCTAGCCACACCCATTGGCACGCCGCCCAACCTGATCGCTTTGCCCTATCTGGCCAAGCTGGGGCTAACCATCAGTTTCCTGAACTGGATGATGTTGGCTCTGCCCTTTTGCGTAGTCATGCTAGCTGTGCTGGCGATCCTGCTGTTGCGCCGAGTACCGAACGTTAGTTTGAATGTACGACTAGTGACGAATACAAACGAAGAGCCAACTACGCCTTGGCACAGACCACAGCTGATCACCCTGGCCGTGTTCTTACTGGCGATCGTGCTCTGGATCAGCAGCGGTTTTCTGCCCATCAAGATATCCGAGAGTGCTATCGCCATCGGCGCCGCGGGCATGCTGTTTGTGGTGCCAACAGGAAATGGCTTTGGCGTTTTAAAACCACGCGCGCTCTTGAAAGTTGATTGGGGCACGCTGGTGCTAATCGGCGGCGGCTTGGTCTTGGGTGATTTGATGCTCAAGACGGGATTAGCCCATGCACTTGCGCTGGGCTGGTGGCATGTTTCCGGAGCGTCCTCCACCTTCTGGCTCACGGCATTATCAGCGGGCCTGGCGATCGGTTTGTCGGAGTTGACTTCGAACACCGCCACCGCGGCCATGCTCTTGCCGATTATTGTCGAGATCACGCAAACCACGCACATCCCGCCAACCGCTCCGCTCCTAGCCGCCACCTTCGGCTGTTCGTTCGGATTCATGTTGCCGGTCTCAACACCGCCGAACGCCATCGTATACGGCACGGGCTTACTGCCGCTCCGAACTATGATGCGGTACGGCTTTGTCCTCGACGTGCTCGGCTGGCTGTTGCTGGTGCTGGCCTTCGGTGTCCTCTACCCGGCACTCGGCTGGGTGTAAACGCATCAAATTTTAAAAACGGTAGCACCCCCGCGGGCGCTACCGAATTTTTTTATCAAAATATCTTTCCCCCAATAAATTACTCGCGTATCTCCGCTCCGAATTGCATCCGCAAATGGCCGGCGACTAGGCCGTGGACTTTGGCGATTTCAGCTTCGGTCAGGGTGCGATCATCGGCGCGGTATTCAATGTGCACGGCCAAACTGCGCCTACCAACCGGCACGGCGCCGCCGCGAAAAATATCAAACAATTCAATCCGGCGCACTAACGGGCTGGATTGGTTGATCGTTTGTAGGAGCGTGGTGAACGGAACGGTCTCGTCTACCACAAATGCCAAGTCGCGCTTCACCGGTGGATAGCTCGGCAACGATGAGAACGGCTTGTCCCGCGCGTGCGTCAACACGCTAGCCAAATCAAGTTCGGCCATAAATACATTGGTGTTAAGGCCAAACGCGGCGCGCCAACGCGGATGAAGTTCGCCGATATAGCCACCGGGCTCACCGTTGATGCTAATTTGCGCTGTGCGCCCGGGATGAAACAACCCCACCATGTTGGGAGTAAAATTTATCTTTGTAATCCCGAGCAAGTTTGCAATTTGTTCTACCACACCCTTCAATGCACGATACGCCGTTTCCGGATCCTGTGCCTGCCACTGCGTCAATAAAATATTTTCGGCCTCAAGCGGTAACCGGCCTTCGGCTGACGGTGAAAACACACGACCGATTTCAAACATCCGGCCCGCGTTCACCTGACCTTCGTTAGCTTGAATTACTTGCAACGCACCCGGTACCAACGTGGAACGCAAATGGGTAAAATCATCATTGAGCGGATTTTCCACCGCGATCGCATCTTCCGGATTGAGTCCGGATTTTTCCAACAACGCCCGCGACACAAAACTATAGGTGATCACTTCATGATACCCCGCGCCCAACACAAACTCACGCACCCGCCGCCGCTCACGCTCATGAGATAGCGGCGGCACGATGAGCTCACCCTCCGGCAACCGCGCCGGAAAAGTGTGATAGCCAATCAACCGCGCCACCTCTTCCGCCAAATCTTCGACAATAGCAATATCGCCGCGCCACCAGGGCACCAACCTAGCAGTGCGCTTACCCGGCACCTCCTTAAAACCCAAACGCTTGAGCAATGTTTTCATCTGCGCATCCGGTACCGGAATCCCCAATAGTTGACGAATACGCGCGGGATCAAACAACGCCGTACGAGTGGTTGATTTTTTGCTAATCACATCACTCAACCGACTACTAACACGCGCGCCGGCAATTTGTTCCAGCAACTCAACCGCGCGCCATAATCCCACACTAGCAAGATAACCCGGCAATCCTTTTTCAAATAGTTGCGATGAGTCGGAATGTAATTGCAACGCGCGGGCGGTCTTGCGCACCGAGATCGGATCAAATGTGGCGCCTTCTAAAATAATTGTGGTAGTGGTGGCGCCGACACCCGTCGCCGAACCGCCCATCACGCCCGCCATCGCAATCGGTTTAACTTCATCGGCAATCACGAGCATGTCTTTGGTCAAGGAATATGTTTTACCATCAAGCGCCTCGATGCTCTCCCCCGCTTTAGCGCGCCGGACAATAATATGAGCTGATGATAATTTATCAGCAGCAAACGCGTGCAACGGTTGACCTAACTCCAGCAAAACATAATTCGTCACGTCAACCACATTATTAATAGACCGAATGCCAGCCAGGGCTAAACGATTTTTCAACCAATCCGGACTCGCGGCCACATGAATATTTTCCAAAACAATTCCCGTGTAACGCGAACATAACTCTGGCGCCTTCACCTCCACTGCTAATGTCTGGGTTGGTTTTTTGCAGGCGCGCGCTTTTGGTTCTTTCCACAAAAATTTTGCGCCGGTAATAGCGCTGGCCTCGCGCGCCAAACCCACCACACTCATCATATCCGGTCGGTTAGTGGTGATTTCGACATCCAGCACAGTGTCATCCAGTTTCAAAACTTTTTTTAACGGCGTGCCCAGCGGCGCATCATAGCCGGACAAATCCATGATGCCGTCTTCAGTCCGCCACGCATCCACCAAACCAATTTCAGCGGCCGCGCAAATCATACCGCGCGACAACACCCCGCGAATTTTTGTGGGTTGCAATTCAACCAACTCGCCGGCGCCGTGCCATTTTACTTTAGCGCCAGTCGTGGCAAAGGCCACTTTCATGCCCACTTTTACATTGTCGGCGCCGCACACCACGCCCACGCGACCATCACCAATTTCTACTTCCACTAACCGCAATCTATCAGCATTAGGATGTTTCTCAATGGTTCTGACCGCGCCCAAAACAATATGCTGTAAATGATCGCCGACCGTTCGCACTCGCTCCACGCTAGCGCCATGCAACTGAAAACACTCCGCCATTGTTTCCGGCGAATTTTTTATAGCGACAAATTCTTTTAACCAGTTGAAGGAGAGATGAAAATCCATAGAACAGCTTCAGTAGCTTTTAGGTGCAGTAGGTATTTAGCCGCGCATTACAAACCACTTGAGAAAAATAAAAATCACACCGAGTAATAATCCATAGCCAATAATCTTGCCCAAGATACGCATCCAAGAATCACGATTCCAGTCATGATGAACTTTATAAATCGCATAAGTGAAAAATGCGTACACAATCCAGAGAAGCGGCAGAAACACTGCCAAACCCTGATATGAATGCACTCCCGACGTTACATTAAACGCAAATTCACCCACCGCAATATGCAACACAGAATACGTCGGGAAAAATATAATCGGCAAGGGCGGAATATCTACAAAATTTGTCACCGGATGACACGAGACCGTCGTTGTAAACGGACACGCCCCGTTATTGGCAAAAAACGGAAATAACAGCACCGAACCGGCCACGGCCCATAACAGGCCGAACAAAATCCATTTGGACATA
>CAZBFB010000045.1:0-4416 GCA_964491085.1 uncultured Gammaproteobacteria bacterium
GTGGCCTGGTGCGCCTCGGGGACGGCGGTATCGGGGAGGGGGGTGAAAAATTCGATCGCCGGAGCCGGTTCTGGCTGAACCGACCGCTCCAGAATCAGCGTCGCCAACTGCTGACGCAACAGCTGATCCTGCCCCAGCCGCTTGCGGAACCGCTCGAGATCCTCGAACGTCCCACCGAGCTCGAGCACCGCATCGAAGATGGCCATGACCACCTCCGAAAAGCGCCCAAACATCTGCTTGAAATTGATTTCTTGTGGCTTCCTCTCCTGTGCCATGATGGCACCTCCTTATGGTATGGCCTACCCCTCACCCGGCACCACGCCAGGCCTAGGGCTTACCATAAAAACCATGATAGCATACATAGTAATTCCTGTCAAATAAACTAGCTATAGATGCCTAGGAACCAGTCACTAGGGAATATCCCCCACCTTAATCCTCCCCCTGATTACAGCGGGAGGAAACTTGCTTAATACACAGCTAAGACCATAGCGGACAAACAAAAACCCCGCCATTAGGCGGGGTCAACATATTACATATTACCCTTTCTGCAATCTCCGCGTCAAATCCGGAATTACTTTATTCACATCAATCACTTCTTGCACGCCCGAATCCATGTCGCGGATGATGAGTGTGCCGTCGAGAACTTCTTTTTGACCCATCACCAGCGTGTACCGACATCGGCGACGGTTAGCCAATTCCAATTGCGGCTTCAAACCATCTTTGGCTAAATTGTGCACAATGGTAAATCCGCCATGGCGTAATTGATCAATCAATTTAAGCGTCCGTTTACGCGCCGCGTCGCCCAGATGCGCAATAAACACATCCGGTCGAACCGTTTCGCTCGGCGCCTCTCGCCCCAACGCGCGCAACACCAGCACCACGCGTTCAATCCCTAGCCCCACACCGACGGCCGGCGTGGGTAGTCCGCCCAGTAATTGCACCAAACCATCGTAACGCCCGCCCCCGCCCAGAGCGTTCTGCGCGCCAGACAACACCGGCATTTGGCTCGCGTCTTTGAGTTGGTCCTCGGTCAAGTCCGGCCAGATTTCAAAAATCGTACCAGTGTAATAATCAAAACCCCGAACAATCCGATTGTTCAAAATATAAGGCACTTGCGCTTCATCCAAATACTCCAATACATGCATGAAGTGATCGCGCGACGGTTGATCCAAAAAATCCACCAACTGCGGAATGTTAGTCAACAGTTCTTGGCAGGTTGACTCTTTGCAATCAAGCACGCGCAGAGGATTATTTTGCAAGCGCAACTGACAGGTCTCACAAAACTGGCGACGTTTTGGTTTCAATACATCCACCAATTTTCTGGCATAGCCATCACGCTCTTCTTTCGTGCCCATGCTGTTGATTTGAATGGTTACCGGCACGCTCAAATCCTTCAGCACGGCATGCGTAGCGATGATAATTTCAGCATCAGCGATCGGCGCGGCCTCACCCAGCAATTCAAAGCTGGCCTGATGAAACTGACGCTGGCGGCCGGCTTGCGGACGATCATGCCGAAAAAACGGGCCGATGTATGATAGCTTAACCGGCTGGGGCAAATTTTTCATGCCGTGTTCAATGTAGGCGCGCACAATGCCGGCTGTGCCTTCCGGCCGCAAAGCCAATTCCGCTTCGCCGCCCGGATCAGGAAATGAGTACATTTCTTTCAACACCACGTCTGATCCCGTACCCAGCGGCCGCTCAAATAACGAACGCATTTCCACAATCGGTGTGTCAATGCGATCAAAACCAAACCCCGAGGCCACATCGGCAAACGCTTGTCGCACCCATTCCCAGAGCGGTTGATCCTGCGGCAAAATATCTTTCATGCCGCGCACCAATTGCGGCGAGCCAGTGGCCGGCGCGCGCTTTATTTGTGGTTTCAACGCCGAGGCAATCTTAGCAACCACCGGTCCGGATTTTTTCTGTACCGGTTTTTGTTTTTTGGCCGGCTTAGTTTTGTGTTTCATTTTATGTTTGGACATAGTAAACCAGAAAAAATTGCTAAATTACCAATTTTCAAATTTCCAATTAAATTCCCCCTCTGTCATTCCCGTGAAAACGGGAATCCAGTTAATTTCGTTGAGCAGTAACTACTGGATCCCAGATCTAATCTGGGATGACACGGATATTAGGATGTAATTATTTGGCAATTTATAAATTGGAAATTTGGTAATTTAGTACCTCGGTAACTGAAATATCCCCACCCGATCCACTGGCCAGCCGCGCACCCAGGCCCGACCGATAATCGATTTTTTAGTAATCGCGCCGAACCGTCGCGAATCAAAACTGTGTTCGCGATTATCGCCGAGAACAAAATAATGTTCCGCATCAAGCGTTACATCCGTGTCGCCATCAGTAATAACATCTTGGGGTATGTACTCTTCGCGTAAAATCAAGCCATCGCGATTGGCCACATTAAAAATTTTTATCTCGCCGCCGCGAACGACAACACGCTCCCCCGGCAAACCAATGATCCGCTTGATATAATATTCGCGGGGCAAACCAGGCCGCCGAAACACAATCGTTTCCCCCCGCTCCGGCGCGCGCACCCGATAACTGATTTCGTCAATCACCAAATACTCATGATCAAACAACGTCGGCTCCATGCTCGCCCCTTTGACATAAAATGGTTGAATCAAAAAAAACCGAATCGGCAAAATAATCGCCGCCGAAATAACCACGACTTGGATAAACTCAAATAGATACTCAACAAATGATTGGCGCAAGGTGTCACGACGCTTGAACATGAGATAAATTTCTAAATTGGCAATTTAGTAAACTATTTTATGAATATCAACACTATACTATACCCAAAAGAAAAAGAAAAGGCCTGGATAAAAAACTGGTATGTGCTATACTTAAAATAACGCTTATCATTAAACCCATGTTTTATATGACCCACGAAAAACTCGCGCGCTTGGCCGCTGTC
Organism: uncultured Gammaproteobacteria bacterium; assembly: GCA_964491085.1. GTDB lineage: Bacteria > Patescibacteriota > Patescibacteriia > CAZBFB01 > CAZBFB01 > CAZBFB01. The sequence goes on from CAZBFB010000045.1 coordinate 2,930, forward strand.
GGTTTGACACTGTCTTTAATCGCCGGCTCAATACCGGCCTTGGCCGAAACGGATGCTAATCCGGCGGCAGACACTCGACCGTCAACTAGCACTAATCGCAGTGAAGCCAAGGAAAAAAGAATGGAAAAGCGCCTCAAGACCGCTGAACAAAAATTAGCCGAACGCCAAGTCCGTGATAGCGCTCGCACCGTTCACCTAGCGGCGGTGAAAGCCGCCCGCGAAGCATATTTGGCCGAGATAAAAACCGCTCGTGCCGCTTTCGAAACAGCCCGCGAAACCGCCCGAGCTAAACTGGCCGCCGCTAAAAAAGCCGCTGACGAGGCCTTCGCCGCTACCAAGAAAAACGAAACTACCACCACACCTCCGCCCACTACACCATAAATTACCATTGGTTAGTATTAAACAAAAAACCGATCTATTTGGAGATCGGTTTTTGGTGTATATTTACAGTACGGCTAGAACCTATTGGTAAAACAGATAACTGAATCGCCCCACCGCCGTTTGCTTATAAAAAACCCTTCGCGCATCGCTACGCAAAGGGTCAAAATCGGCTTTGAGAAGTTTCTCTAAGCCCTATGTTCCAGGCACCAATTTCTGGCGTTCTGAAACATTCGGAGCCACGGGGAAGCCGCGAGGTTTTTCCACGAAGCTGGCATCCATGGCCACTGCCACAAACGGAAACAACGTTCTGGATGAGGCATCATCGCCAGATGACGACCGTCCGGAGAGCATAGAGCCGTAATCCCGAGGGGTGAACCATTCGGATTGTACGGATACACTTCCGTCCGACTCCCTGATGGATCGATGAATGCCAACGGTGAGAGCTTTCGCTCCGAAACCTCCTGCGCGACCGACTGATCCGGATAGACCAACCGACCTTCACCATGAGCGACCCATACACCGAGCTTCGTTCCTGCCATGCCGGCAAGAAGCACCGACGGACTGGGCAGAACTTCCACCTGCACCCAGCGAGACTCAAACCGACCCGAAGTGTTGTGAACGAATCTCGGCTGCTTTTCGCCAGCGATTCCTTTCCACGGAACCCATCCGAGTAGCGCCATCAGCTGACAGCCGTTGCACACGCCGAGCGAGAACGTATCCTCGCGGGCGTAGAAGCGGTCGAACATCTCCCTCAACTTTTCGTTGAAAAGAATTGTTCCTGCCCAGCCTTTCGCACTATCGAACACATCCATGTAGGAGAAGCCACCGGCAAAAATGATGCCCCGAAACTGATCCAGATCGATTCTGCCTGCCAGGAGATCACTCATCGTGACATCCCAGGGAGCAAACCCGGCAGCCGCACAGGCCGCCTGCATTTCTCTGTCGCCGTTCGTGCCTTCCTCGCGCAATACTGCCACGCGAGGATTATTGTCCGCTTCCAAAACTTCCGGAAGCGTTGCTGCCGGAGTGAACGAGAGCTGATACGACGGAGCCGTACCGATGCCGGGAAGTTGGTCCTTGTGACCAGAATGTTCTTCTTCGGCACA
>CAZBFB010000046.1:0-63086 GCA_964491085.1 uncultured Gammaproteobacteria bacterium
AAGCGCTGTCAACCGTTTGCGTTTGTCCGCCCGCGGCATTCACCGCGTGCTCAAAGTGGCGCGCACGATCGCCGACCTGGCCGCCAGCGAACTGGTGCAGGGTGAACACGTCGCCGAAGCGTTGCAATACCGGAGGATTGAGAACTAGATAAAGCAACCTTTTGTCATTGCGAGCCCGACTTCGCCATCTGTGTTAATTTAGCTCGATGGATTCGACCAGCTCACCACAGGGATTGCCACGTCGCTAGACGCTCCTCGCAATGACAAGAGATAATTTGTACACTTGTCCGCAGATTTTTCCTTTGCTAATCTGATTTCATTATGTCCAAACTATATTTAGTCACCGGCGGAGCCGGGTTTATCGGGTCGCATATCGTTGCGGCGTTGCTTCAGCGCGGCGACAAGGTGCGCGTGCTGGATAATATTTCAACCGGCAATGAGCAAAATATTCCGGCTGGCGCGGAATTGGTGCGCGCGGATATTCGTGATTTCGCGGCGATCAAAACGGCGTGCAGTGGGGTGGACGGTATTTTTCATACCGCCGCTTTGCCGCGGGTGCAACTTTCCATTGAACAACCGCTCGAAACCAATGAAATAAATATTACCGGCACCTTGAACGTTTGCGTGGCGGCGCGTGACGCGGGTGTTAAGCGGATTATTTACTCGGCATCTTCATCGGCGTATGGTGATCCGGTTAAATTACCGTTGCGCGAAGACATGAAGCCAAATCCGAAGAGTCCATATGCGTTGCAAAAATATGTTGGTGAGGAATATTTGAAATTAGCAACGTTGTTGTGGCATGTGGAAACGGTGGCGTTACGTTATTTTAATGTCTATGGTCCGGGTTTGCCTTTGACTGGCGCGTATAAATTGGTCATGGCGGTATTTCTTGAACAGAAAAAATTAGGCCAACCATTAACGATCACCGGCGATGGTACGCAGACGCGCGATTTTACTTTTGTTGATGATGTGGTGCGCGCGAATTTATTAGCCATGGATTCTCCGCGTGTCGGCCAAGGCGAAGTGATCAATATCGGCAACGGCGATAATCACAGCGTAAATGAAGTGGCAAAAATAATTGGCGGGCCGACTGTCAACATTCCGCCGCGCGTTGAGCCGCACGATACTCTAGCGGATAGAACACGCGCCAAAGAATTGCTCGGCTGGGAACCGGAAATTACGTTTGAGAAAGGTATGCAGAAGACGATTGAATGGTTCGACAAACAGTAAAGTAAGAACTAAGTAAAGTAAGTAAATTAAGCCAAGGGGTGCAAAGATGTATTTAGCTTACTCGCTTAATTTACTTAGTCCTTAATTTACTTTTTTTATGATTCTTGTTTCCGGATCTTTGGCGTATGATTTGATCATGGATTTCCCGGGGAAGTTTTCGGATCATATTATGCCGGATAAAATTCACGCGTTGAACGTGAGTTTTTTTTTGGGCAGTCGTAGCCAAGAATTTGGCGGTACTGCTGGGAATATCGCGTATAATTTGGCGCTTTTAGGACTACAGCCGACAATTCTGGCATCGGTCGGAAATGATTTTGCCAAATACCGCGCGTGGCTGGAACAACACAACCTAGATTTGTCCCAGATAAAAATAGTTGCCGAAGAACCCACCGCCGTAGCGCACATCATGACCGATCAGGCGGACAATCAAATCACCGGCTTTTATCCGGGCGCGATGTTGCAATCAGCCGCAACAAAACTCATCCCCCACCTTAATCCTCCCCCTTCTGCTGAAGAGGGAGGAAACAGAATTAATTTTCCTCCCTCTTGTACTCAAGGGGGAGGCCAGGTGGGGGATTTTGCTATCGTCTCTCCCGGTAACTTGGACGACATGCGGGCGTTGCCGAAATGGTATGCTGAAAAAAACATCCCCTATATTTACGATCCGGGGCAAGCAATTACCGGCTTGTCAGGGGAGGATTTGCAAGCGGGAATCAACGGCGCGAAATTTCTAATTTGCAATGATTACGAAGCCAGTTTGATTACCCACAAGACCGGATTGAAGCTTGAACATATCTTTGCTAAACTGTCTGCGATTATTATTACTCTAGGCGCTCTAGGTTCACGCTTGATTACCGTCTCGGGTGAAATTTTAATCGCCCCGGCAAAGCCGAGTCAACTCGTTGATCCCACCGGCGCGGGTGATGCGTTCCGTGCGGGATTCATCCACGGTGTTTTACAAGGATGGTCACTAAGTGATGCCTGTCGGTTAGGCGCAACCGTGGCGGTGTACACGGTAGAAAAACATGGCACACAAACGCACACTTTTACGCTTTCAGAATTACAAACACGATATGAATTGAACTACGGTGTGAGAGTGGTGTCGGTGTTACTTTAATGGTTCGATGTTTCCAGGAGAATCTTAGTATAATCAAGCTCGTCTGGTTTGCCGGTTTGTCTGTCGTTTTAATTTTGTTAATGTTGAAGTAACGTAAATAGAAGGCATGACATCTGATGTTGTTATTATCGGCGCCGGCATTTTGGGAACGAGCGTGGCGGACAGGTTGGCGGCGGCTCGCCCGCATCTCAAGATTGTTGTGATCGAGCAGGCTGGTGCGCCGGCCTTTCATACTTCGGGTCGGAACACGGGCGTGATTCATCGGCCGTTTTATCTTGATCCGAAAACAAAACAAACCTTGGCGCGTTGTGCCCAAGAGTCATATTTTTTTTGGCAAGATTATGCGGCCAAAAAAGGATTACCCTGGCAAAAACTGGGCACGATTGAAGTGGCGCTCGCTGATCGACAGCTCGAGCGGTTGCATTGGTATAAGCGCTGGTCGTTGCAGAACGGGATGGCGGAAGACGAGATTCAAATTCTGTCGGCTGATGAGGTGCGGGAGCTTGAGCCGCAGATACGCTGTCGTGGCGCGCTTTTATGCACTACCGATACAGCCGTTGATTTTGCCGGTTTTACGCGCGCGCTTAAGGATGACGCTGCAGGCAAAGGAGTTGAATTTATTTTTGATACCATAGTGCGGAACATACGGCAATGTACTGACGGCATTGAGATCGTAAGTAGTGATGAGCGAGTGTGGCAAACAAAATTTTTAATCAATTGCGCGGGTGGCAATGCTTTGTCGATCGCTCACCTGATGGGCGTGGCGCGTGAATATGCGGATATGAATTTTCGGGGCGAGTATTGGCTGGTGACGGGAGACAGCGCACATTTGGCGACGCACAATATTTATTCGGTGCCGCGGCACAGCGCGTTTCCATTTCTTGATCCGCATTATATTATTCGTAATGACGGTCGTGTGGAAATCGGGCCGAGCGCGGTGCCGGTGTTTAGTCCGTATAGTTATCGCGGTATCGGTCCCATTATGTCAAAAATAATGACGCGGCCGATGGGGAATAAATTGCGGCTGTTAACTAATCCGGAATTTATCACGCTATGCGCGCAGGAATGGAAAAGTTCTTTGTTTAAATCAGTCATGGTGGAACGGGTGCAGGAATTCTTGCCGACCTTTCGTTTAGAGGATTGCACGCAACGGGGTAATGCCGGCGTACGCGCCGCGCTGATTGATCGCGCCGGTCGGTTTGTGCCGGAAGTGGTGGAAGCGTCTGATCAGCGTTCGTTTCATATTCTCAATTATAATTCTCCCGGCGCCACCGGCGCACCGGCCTATGCCCGGCAGGTAGTGCAAAAATTATTGCGCGAAACAACGCTGGCGGTGGTCTGATTTTATTAGATTAAACCCGCAGTGTTTCTTGGTGATTTCTTGGTGATGATGAATGTCTGTGTGGGTATCTTATGATTGACCGTCAGGGTCTGCTTTGCTAAGATCGCTGTCATTACTAGGTTATTTTTGAATAGTATGAGCAAGGTAAAAGATTCATCGTTGGCTGAACAGGGGAAATTACTGATCGAATTGGCGGAAGGGCGGATGGGAGCTTTGCTTGAAGTGCAAAAACAATTTGTAGCGGAGAAACCGTTTGCCGGTTTGACGATCGGTTTGGCTTTGCATGTGACCAAAGAGACGGCGGTGTTAGTGAAAACATTAGTGGCCGGCGGTGCTGAAGTCGCCATTGCCGGGTGCAATCCGTTATCAACCCAAGATGCGGTCGCGGCGGCTTTGGCTGTGGAATCGGGTGTCGAAGTATTCGCCTGGAAACACCAAACAAACCAAGAATACTATGATAATTTAAAATCAGTGATTTCGGTTTTACAGGCAAACCTAAAACCTACTGCACCTACTGCACCTACTGCACCTAAAACCCTAATCACTATTGATGACGGTTGTGATTTGGTGAGTTTGATTCACAAAGAATATCCGGCATTGATCCCGCACATCATCGGCGGGTGCGAAGAGACCACGACCGGTATAGTGCGTTTGCAAGCGATGGTGCGTGCTGTGGCGCTTAAATATCCGGTGGTGGCGGTTAATGACAACAAAACAAAACACTTGATGGATAATTATTACGGCACCGGGCAGTCAACGCTCGATGGTATTATTCGCGCGACGAATATTTTGTTGGCTGGAAAAATTTTAGTGGTTGTTGGTTATGGTAGTTGCGGCAAAGGTGTGAGCAAGCGAGCGCAGGGGATGGGATCAAACGTGATCGTAGTGGAGACCGACGCGTTTCGCGCTCTGCAAGCGGTCATGGACGGCTATCGCGTTATGCCCCTGCTCGAAGCGGCCGTCGTGGGTGATATTTTTGTCACCGTTACCGGCAACAAACATGTTATCCGACCCGAGCATATGGCGCGCATGAAATCCGGCGCAATTTTGGCAAACTCCGGACATTTTGATTTGGAAATTGATTTGGTCGGTTTGAAAAAGATGAGCAGTGGCCAGCGCACCATGCGTCCATTTTTGGATGAGTACATATTGGAAAACAAAAAATTAATATTTGTAGTTGGTGAAGGTCGGTTGGTGAATTTGGCCGCGGCGGAGGGACACCCGTCGGAAGTGATGTCATTGTCGTTTTGCGGTCAGGCATTAGCGTGTTATTGGTTGGTGAATCAGTTGAATGGTCTTCGACAAGCTCAGGCAATAACAGGATTGGAAGCAAAACTCTATACGCTGCCGCCGGAGATTGATGACCGAATTTCGCAGTTGCAGTTGATGGCGATGGGTGTTACCAAAGATACCATCACCCACGAACAACAAAAGTATTTAACCAGTTGGGAAGAAGGAACATGAAAATCAGTAAATCCGGTAAATTAAGTAAATCCAGTGGCGGAAGGTTTGAAAAAAAACGATTGAGTATTTTAGAGGCTTGGTGTAAACCCGACTGTCATTTATATTTAATATTTTCCTCCTCTTCAGCAGAAGGGGAGGGTTAGGGAGGGGATTGTGTTTGCAAAAATCCCCCACCTAACCGTTCCGGGGCTTCGCGGTCTGCGACATCACCAAGCCCGTCTCGCGGTTCGCAGGCAAAGCAGTTTGCCTGCTTTCCACCGCTCGACCCCCTTGACTACAAGAGGGAGGAAAAATTATAACACCTTTATTTTTGTGTAATGCCCTCATTTTTTACGCGTCTCTATCATTGGTTGCTCGACCGGCCACTGTATAAAAACAGTTTTATTTTTTTTGTCGGAACGATTACGGCAGGACTGGGCGGGTATCTGTATCAGTTGGCCATGAGTCGAATGTTGTCGTTAGCTGATTTTGGGGCACTGTCGTCACTGGTCAGTGTATTCGGTTTGGTGGGTGTGCCGATTTCGGTAGTAGGAACGTTGACCATTCGCCAAGTGGCCGCCCTACAAGCGCACGGATCGTTGGGATCGGTTTCTTATTTGGTACGACGATTAACGCAGGCGAGTATCTGGGGAGGCGGCGTATTATTTTTGTTGTTTTTACTGGCTGGTTCGGCGGTAAAACAATACCTACAACTTGATTCATCGTGGCCGTATTATATTTTAATCGTTGGATTACCCTTATCGTTTATCACAGCAATTTGGCAGGGCGTTTTGCCGGGTCTGCAGAGATTTCGGGTTTTTTCAACCAGCCAGATTATTGTGAGCGTGCTCAAATTATTTTTGGCTATCGGTTTTGTGTTCCTGTCATGGGGAGTGACGGGGGCGATTGGAGCAACATTGATTGCGTCTGTCGTGGCAACGGTGTTTGTCGGTTGGCATTTGCGTGATATTTTTTCCTTTACTCCCGAACCGGTGACACTAGCACATCTCAAAACGATAGCGGGGGTGATTTTTGTTTGGACGCTGTCTCTGGCGGCGTTACAAAGTTTAGATGTAATTTTAGTCAAACGTTTTTTTGCACCGGACGAGGCCGGCGTGTATGCCGCATTTTCACTGTTGGGAAAAATAATTTTTTTTGGTGCCACGTCAGTAGCAGGTGTGCTTCTGCCTATGGCTACGGAATTATATGAGGCAGGTAAGCACGCGGCTCATCGTCGTCTCTTGCGTTTGAGTTTGGGATTGACGGCGGGTTTGGCGGGATTGGGTGTGACTACCTATTGGTTGGTACCGGCAACGATTATTCGGATTTTTTTAGGAGCGCGGTATCTTCCGTTTGGCGAGTATTTGGTCTGGTTTGGTTTGCTCGGATTTTGTTTGAGCGTGGTGCAAATTTTAGCGGTGTATTTTCTTTCAATCGGGCGCCGTTGGTTTTTGCTCATGCTGGCGCTGGCGCCGATTTTGGAAGTTGTGCTAGTGTATACTTTTCATGACTCATTACTCACGGTCTTAAAAATTTTTGTGGCGATTTTAGCGGTGTTGGCCTTGTCTTTATTCGGTGTTTTCCGGTTTGCCCGATCGGAGCAGACCGTCGGTGCGGATATATAAGTAGTCGTTCGGATTATGAAATCATTGGTATCAATAATTGTTCCCCTCTATAACGAACAGCGATCGCTCGTTGAGTTGTGTCGTCGGATTGAGGCGGCTATGGCCGGTTTGACGGAGCGCTATGACTACGAATTGATGTTGGTTGATGACGGCAGTAGTGACGAGAGTGATCGGGCTTTGGCAGAGTTGGCGCAAACGAATAGTCGGGTGAAGCCGATTGTCTTTTCGCGTAACTTTGGCAAAGAAATGGCCATGTCGGCCGGGTTGATGAACGCTCACGGTCAGGTGGCGATTATCCTGGACGGTGATCTGCAACATCCGCCGGAATTATTACCGGAATTTTTACAGCGTTGGGAACAAGGCGCGGAGGTAGTGGTCGGGGTGCGTAAAACAAATCAGGGTGAAGGCATGATCAAACGCGTCGGATCGTGGTTGTTTTATCGCATCATGAAGCACATCGCCGAAATTGATTTGCTGCCGAACGCCACAGATTTTCGGTTGTTGGATCGTGCGGTGATTGACGAGTTTAATCGGTTTACCGAACGTAACCGTATGACGCGCGCGTTGATTGATTGGCTCGGATTCAAGCGGGCCCATGTTTATTTTGACGCGCCGCGCCGCGCCGACGGTCAAGCGGGATATTCAATCAGAAAATTAGTGCGTCTGGCGACGGCGAGCTTTGTTTCCTTGAGTTTGTTTCCGTTGAAATTGGCCGGCTATCTCGGAGTGATCATTATTATCGTGGCCACCGGTTTCGGCGGATTCATGGTGATTGATAAATATGTTTTGCATGACCCCTGGGGATTTGATTTTTCCGGCACGGGTTTGCTCGCGATCATGATCCTTTTTTTGGTCGGCGTGGTGTTGGCCTGCCTCGGCTTGATCGCCTTGTACATCGCGCACATCCACAGCGAAGTAATCAATCGGCCGATGTATATTGTGCGGAAGTCAAAGTGATGATTTTTTGCCTTCAGACAAAGATAATCGTGCGATATCCGTTTGTACCATCATTCGTACCAAATCAGGGAAAGCAATCGTGGGACTCCAATTGAGTTGGGTACGCGCTTTTGTGGAATCACCGTAATTTGCCCACAGCTCAGCGGGTCTTTTAAATTGACTATCGACACGGACGAACGGTTGCCAATTATCTATCCCTACCGATGTAAACGCGATCTCAAGAAAATCTTTTAATGAGTGGGTTTCTCCGGTACATATAATATAATCATCCGGTAGCTTCGCCTGGAGCATACGCCACATCGCGTCAACATAATCTCCCGCAAATCCCCAGTCCCGTTTTGTGTCGAGATTGCCCAATGTTAGTTCACGGGTCATACCCAGTTTTATTTTTGCCACACCGTCTGTAATTTTTCGCGTCACAAATTTTATATTTCTCAACGGACTTTCATGATTAAATGTAATGCCGTTTACGCCGAAGAGTCCATAACCTTCTCTGAAATTTTTTACCAACCAATACGCGGCAACTTTTGAAACCGCATAAGGACTCCTTGGGGCAAGGGGTGTTTTTTCCGAGATAGAACCCTCTTGATTGCCAAACATCTCGCTGCTAGACGCCTGGTAATACTTTGTGTGGGGGGAGAGGTTTTTAATGGCATTTAGCAGGTGAAGGGTTCCCATGGCGTTTACTTCCATGGTTAATGCGTTTTGTTCCCACGATGAGGCAACTGAAGACTTAGCTGCCAGATTATAAACTTCAGTGGGCTGTATTTGTGATATGAGTTCGCGGAGGCCGACACTGTCGGTCATATTGCCAAATACAAATTTGATTCGATCAGTAATGCCGAGGTAATCCGTAGTATAACCGCCATCGGTTTGTTTGCGATGAGTAAGCCCGTATACGATGTATCCTTTTTCTAAAAGAAATTTTGCCAGGTAAGGGCCATCCTGTCCCTGGATTCCGGTAACGAGCGCAATGTTAGGAGTAGACATAGTAAAAGTTAAAAAATAGCCCGCGCTATTGCGGCATATGCCGCTTGGAACGTATACCGGCGGCTATCGTTCCATGCCGCAACACAATAACGCTTGTATGTTTCATTATCATGGAGAAGCTGAATAACATTGCAAGCAAGTGTTTCCGGATTATTCACTTTGCATACAATACCAGTAACGCCATCTTTGCAAGAATCCCGTAAGCCATCAACATTATAGACGATTGCGGGCGTGCCTTGGCTATTAGCTTCGGTTACAATCAGACCCCAACCCTCCTTTACTGAGGTTGCTGCAATAATGTGTGCTTTACTCATGAGTTCGAGTTTTTTTGCATGACTTACGCTTCCCCAATACATGATGTCATTTTTGCATGGTAATGATTGCAGTTGATTTAAGAAGGAATTAGCATATGACCCGCACCCTGATCCTGCAATCCATAACTGTAATTCAGGTATATGTTTTTTTGCAAGTAGGTATGCTTGTAAGACGTGATGGGGCCTCTTCATTTTTCTCAGTGAGCCAACGTAGAGAAGAACCGGTTTCCCAAATTTTTTTTGCTGGCGCAATGTTTCCACCGAGAGAGGCGGTGTTTCTAGTCCAATAGGGAATACACAGATATTAGTTGTAACATAGCCGTAGTGTATTAAATCTTGTTTTGTGCTTTCTGATTCAGTAAGCACAAAACGATTTTTGAGGCTGCGAAGATAGAGAGGTTCAAGGAGATATCCGAGTATATTAAGGGGAAAAGTCATTTGATAAAACCAAATATTATGGCAGAGTTGATAGATAAGCAGGATATTTTTTTCTTGCACATACCATTTTAAAAAAAATGGTATAGTATTGACCTCGTCTATCGCTACATCAGCCCAGCCTTGTAAATGCTTTTTGTAGTATTGGTATGCTCGCAGGTATACGCTCCATTGATTTCCCAGCCGGACGATTTTATATCCATTGACATGCGCCTCGGCTGCTGAGCCGGGAAATCCTGTGACAATAAAAATTACATTATGACCATGCTGGACCAATTGGCTCGCAATACCCTCATTAACCTTTTCGGCTCCGCCCGCAAGCGGATGTGCGCTGTCTTTCCATGTAAACCAGAGAATATTCATAGTTTGAAATATATCAAACTATGGCATGCCGATCAAATGGTCAAGGTGTATGCTGTTTTAGGCAACCACAGGTGATTGACAGCTAAAATGATGTATGCTATAAAGTAACAAAACCAAGTCATAACGATTTGATTTGATAAACCATGGCTCATTGAAAAAAAAGAGGTGCATCTTGGATATTCTAGCACGCAGTTATACCGAGGACGGCTATCAACCCATTCCGGCGGTACGTCTGTCGGATGACGAATACGGCCAAGGACTCCAGTGTTTCGCGCCGGCGTGTAGCGATGTGGTGCCGATTGACGTCGAGCGGAAAGTCATTTACCTCGCGCGTCGAGCGGCAAAGCCGATGACGGGGTGGTGGTGGATCGGTGGTCGCATGGCACCCGACGATACCAAAGAAGCGGCCGCGGCCAGAAATTTTCAGCGCGAAACGAGATTGGTAATTACTGAAGACCGTCTCAAGTTGGTGGCGGTTTTCGACTACCGCTGGAAAGATCGGGCACAGTCGCCGACGGAGATCGGTTGCCACATGGTCGCCTACACTTTCACCGTGGAACTCATGGCGGCAGAGTTGGCGACTCTTTCCGGCAATCTCGATCAGCAGGAATACGAGGCCGGGACTGGCCTGTCTGCGTTCAATCGCGAGCGACTGGTTGAAGAAAAAGTTTTTCCGGTCATTCTCGATTTCTACGATCGCGTGTTCCCGGCCGTAGCGGTTTGATCGGCTAGGTTTTCATCCACCACAACACAAACTGCACAGGAGGAGAGTCATGAAAAGAATCGTGGCGTTAGTGGGTGGTCATATCCTCGCGGATACGGCTGGGTTTCGTACCAGCACGTATACTCCGGCCGATCTCGCCAATCCTTACGGGATTTTTGGAGACAACCTACGGGGAGAAGCTTCGGCAGTGTTGTATCGAGCAGCCCCCGAAAGGACGCAGGTGGTCGTGCTCGGGGGAGTGACACCGCTCCATAAGGAGATGCCTGATGCGCCGCATCTTTCGGCCGTTATCAAAGAGGAAATGATCGCGGCGGGAGTGCCGGCATGGGCGATTACCGAAATCGACATGGATCCGGTGTGCGGGACTTTCAGGCAACTGACGGAGTTGGCCAAGTTTTTGGCACAAACGAGACGTGTTGAAGATGTCCTGATTGTGTCAAACGATTGGCAGCTCCCCCGCATAAAGGCCATGATCGTTTTTCGGGATGAGCTCATGCTCTTGAGAAGTCATGAGCCCAGGACGCGGTGTGTGGCGGCGGAAGACGTGCTGGTTGGCACGAATCCGGAGCGTTGGTACGACGAAATTTGTGCGGCGTATAACACGCCGGCTGTTCGCGCCACAATTGCCAAGGAACTCAACGGCGCGAAGATGATCGCGGACGGGACGTATCAGTTCCCTACGACCCAACCTGCTCGTTAACCAAACGGAGGCGATAATGACCAGAGAAGAATTGGTGGCTTTGCTCCAGGGGATAAATCCCAGACAGTTCCGGCCGTATGGGACGGTGCTCTTTGAAGCGTTGGCGCGATGGATGCCGCCGGTCGCGTTCGAAATGGTCGCGTTGCGACGCAACGGGGATGACGTGGAAGTGTTTATGACCTTGCGCAGACCGGATGAGTCCTATGCCGATCAGTGGCACAGCCCCGGCTCGGTCATGCGCTATGGTGAGCAGGAGGAGGATGTGTTCCGGCGATTGGCCGAGAGTGAGTTTGGCACGAATGACTTGGGCCAGCCGGTTCTGGTGGGGGTGTTCAATAACACGACTGAAGAACGCGGACACTTCTATTGCCCCGTGTATCTTTGCCAGATCGGCGCCACTTCCATGGGGAGATGGTTCCGAGTGGACGATCTGCCTGCCAACACCGTCAGGCACCATCGCGAAAAAATTATCCCGATCGCGTTGCGTGCCTTCAACCAGCGCTAGTGCTACGCGCTATTTCTGAACTCTTTTTTCGCTACGAGCGGAGAAAGAGTTTTTTATTTTATACCAAAATCATCCGATTCCGGTCGAGTCAGCCAGGCCGCGAGCGATGAGGCGTTGGCGTCTCGGGGAGACAGATTAGGGTTTTCTATCGGCCAGGTGATGCCGATAGCTGGATCATTCCAGATTATATTTGATTCGCCTAGTGGATTGTAGAGGGCGGTATATTGATACTCAACATCAACCCCGTCGCCTCGAGTACAAAATCCGCTGGCAAATCCAGGAGGCACAAAAAGCATTTTTTTATTTTTGGAGGAGAGTTCGGTGCTGAACCATTTTTTGCAGGTAGCAGATTTTTTTCGAATATCAACTGCCACCACAAATGCTTGTCCGGAAATGATTCGGATTAGCTTGCCTAGTGGTTTGTCCCATTGGAAATGTAGTCCTCGTAGTACGCCCGGTTTAGAAAAGCTGTGATTCGCTTGCACAAAGACGGCATCAATTCCTTGCGCAGCTAGAGCGTCTTGCCGATATATCTCAAGAAAAAATCCGCGCTCATCGGCCATGATTTTGGGTTCTATCACGACCAGGCCGTTAAGAGGGGTTGGTGTAATTTGCATCATAGGTAATGAGCGCAAGCATTACGAGCTGGGATGCGCGCGATACCAGTTAATGGTTGCTTCTAGACCTTGAGGCACATCATGCGCCGGCCGCCAGGTAAAATGTGAAAAGGTTTTAGTCATATCTGCTTGCCAAGCATCACTATCATAGGCAACCGAATGGAAACTACCCCATTGCATTGGGCTGGTTGATTTTGTTAAATGCAGAGTTGTCTTTACGACTTCCGCCAGCGTTGTTTTTGTGCCCGTTCCCACCTGGAAAATTTCGCCAGGATAGTGGGCCGCTTTTGTCATTGCTTCCATGTATATATCAACGATATCTTCAACAAAAATAAAATCGCGGGCGATGGTTGGTCTGGTTAGTGACACGGCTTCACCCCGGAGCGCATGTACGATCAGTTCATACACCAGCCGTCCGCGTTCCATGGCCGGTCCGTAGGGACTAAAAATACGGAAAGTAATAATCGGTTTTTTTTCTTGACGCGCCAGCGCTTGTCCATAAAGTGTCGAGGCCAGTTTAGTGATGCTATAGACCTCTCCCGGCTCACACCGATCCGTTTCTCGAACCGGATGATCTTGTACGCCGTACTCCAGAAAACTACCGGTGTTTATAAAAAATTTATAATCAATTTCCTGTAGGGCGCGCAACAGATTGGCCGTACCTAAAAAATTTACTCGCATCAGATCATCGTCTGGGGCATTGATCCCGCTTTTGATGTTTGATGCGGCCAAATGAAACACGCCGCTAGGTTGTAGATCGCGTACTAATTTTTCAATCCCCAGGATATCAGTGAGGTCGCCATAACAGCACTGCACATGAGGCAGGAGGTCCGTAATCCGCCATGTATCTGTTGAATGTTTTAACAGGATCGCGACCGGACAGTTAGCACCGACGAGTCGACGGAGTAGAGCCGAGCCCATGAAACCAGCGGCGCCAGTTATAAAGATAGGTTGTGCGGCTGTAATCACAAAGTATGGCGTAAATGATTTATTATTTATACAGGTAAATATAGGTAGGGTCAAGTTAGGTTGTGCATATTTGGTATGTTGCCAATGGTAATAATGGTGTGCTATAGTTTTTTTAATTCTTAACATTTAAGTAGAGTTTATAGGGATATGATTATCAACAGTGATGTAGAAAAAAAAGAGCAAGAGTATTTTTGGAAGAACAGACGTGTACTTATTACTGGCGCCAATGGTTTTCTGGCTAGTTGGGTGACTAAAGAATTGCTTGGTTATGGCGCGCATATTGTTTCTTTGGTATTTGCCAAGAATCCGCTCTCTATTTTTGAGCAGGAACGTTTAGATAAAACCACCGAAACTATTTATGGCGATGTGCTGGATTTTGCGTTGCTAAAACGTATGATTGAGACCTATAAAATCCAAACCGTGTTTCATCTTGGCGCTCAGCCAATTTGCGCGGCCGCCGAAGCTGATCCGCTGACAACACTCGATATCAATATTAAAGGGACCTATCATGTACTGGAAGCGGTGCGGCAGGTTTCTCCGACCACGCATGTTTTAGTGGCTTCTTCTGATAAGGCCTATGGTATTCACGAACAGTTGCCCTATGAAGAGCACTATCCCTTACACGGAGAGTATCCATATGAAGTGTCAAAAACATGCGCTGATTTAGTCAGTATGATGTATTGGCATACCTATAAGATTCCGGTTTGTGTAGTGCGTTGCGGTAATTTTTATGGCGGTGGGGATGCGCATTTTTCACGTTTGATACCCAACACAATTAAATGTGCCTACTATAATAATCCCCCACTCCTTATTAGAAATGATTTACGGGATTATCTTTATGTTGAAGATGCTGCGCGGGGCTATGTATTGCTGGCTGAAAAAATGGCACGCGGCGCGGTATTAGGTGAGGCTTTTAATTTTGGCACCGAACAACCGCGCACGGTGGTAGATGTGATGGAAACGATCTTACGTTTGATGGGTAAGCCACATTTACGGCCCCAGATTTCAGACAAGCCACGACTGGGAATTCCTAGCCAGTATCTTTCTTATAAGAAAGCCAAGCAGTTTTTGGGGTGGGAGCCACTAGTTTCATTTGAAGACGGTTTACAAAAAACGATTGCTTGGTATAGCGATTATTTTAATAAAGGAGTGCCAGCATCTTTACCGGTATTTAGTATTCATCATCAGGACCTCGTATGAAAAATAAAAAAAGCAAAGTCAGTCAGCAAACGATGCGCGTAAGTTATGCTAAGGCGGTGTTTGGTAAAGAAGAAATTGAGAGTGTAAACAAAGTACTTTCTACGCCGATGATTGTGGCCGGGCCTTATGTGAAAGAGTTTCAACAAAAAGTAGCCGGACTGTTTGCTAAAAGTTATGGAGTAATGGTGAATTCTGGTTCTTCGGCCAATCTTATTGCCTTCGAATTATTAAGATTACCAGCCGGATCAGAGGTTATTACCCCGGCGCTTACCTTTAGCACTACCGTGGCGCCGATTTTACAGAAAGGATTAACTCCGGTACTAGCCGATGTGGACGAAGGTACTTATCAAATAAATATAGATCAGGTCGAGCAGTTGATTACCAAAAAAACGCGAGCCCTGATGATTCCATCTTTGATTGGAAATATACCAGATTATCCACGGTTGCGCCGAATTGCTAACAAGCATAAGCTGTATCTCATTGAGGATTCGTGCGATACTTTAGGACCGACCATTGCGGGAAAATCTACCGGGGTATATTCCGATATCTCAACGACCAGTTTTTATGGATCGCATATGATTACTGCTGGGGGAAGCGGGGGAGTGATTTCCGTAAATAATAAGGCCTGGTATGAGCGAGCGATGATGTTGGTGGGGTGGGGGCGTTCCTCGGCAAAAAACGAGACGGAAAATCCGGCCGAGCGTTTCAATGTTTCGCTGTATGGAGTGCCTTACGATCGTAAATTTATTTTTGAAGAGATCGGATATAATTTTCAATCAACCGATATTAATGCCGCGTTTGGTCTGGCGCAGTTGAATCGGTTGAAAGAATTTTCCAATCGCCGGAAAAGTAACTTTCGCACCTTGCTGGCTTTTTTTAAACGTTATGAGCAATTTTTTATTTTACCAAAACAAAATCCTTTGGCCGAAACTCCCTGGTTGGCATTTCCGCTTACTTTAAAAGAGGGAGCGCCGTTTACGCGCATTGATTTTGTGAAATATCTCGAAGGATGCAACATACAAACCCGGCCAATTTTTACCGGCAATATCCGGCGGCAACCCGCTTATCGGTCTAGCGCTCTGAAGACCCGGCGGGAAGGTTATCCGGTAGCTGATTATATTATGCGCCATGCTTTGCTGATTGGCTGTCATCAAGGTATGGGTGAACCGGAAATTAACTATATAAAAGAAGCGTGTCTTAATTTTTTTAAACGACTAAAACGTGCACGATAATATCGGGACAGTTATGCGTTCCGTCGACATTTTGATTACCGGCATTACCGGGTTTATTGGTCAGCATTTAGCCAATGTTTTGCAGGCCCAAGGCGCCAATGTTACCGGTATTACGAGCCAGTCAGATAAGGCGTCTCGCGGGGTTGCTTGTATTGATTTACGTGACCATGCCCGTCTTCGTGAACATATTCAAACCATTCGTCCCGCGATTATTTTTCATTTAGGAGCGCATGTGGCTCTTGATAGGAACTACGAGACCGCGCGTAGTTGTGTGGAAGCCAATATTCAAGGGACGTTTAATTTACTCGATGCCGTTACTTCTTTGTCAGCTACGGTTAAACGCGTTGTGTTTTTAAGTACGGAAGAAGTGTACGGTAGCAGTCCGATACCGTATCAAGAAGATCAGCCAGTATTTCCGCTATCAAGTATGGTGCGATTCCAGAACGGATTGGCGAGGCGGCTGTTTGGCAGTCGGACATTACCAAAGCTAATAAATTATTGCGGTGGACGCCTTTAATCTCTTTGACAGACGGTCTTACAAAAACGATTGCCTATTATCGAGAGGCGCTCTTAACATGAAGATATTATGAGTTTACTGGTGACGGTGGTGGTGCCCACTTGTAATTCAGCCCGATTTTTGGAACGCTGTCTGGCGAGCATTAAGAATCAGACGTATTCTCATATTGAATTGATTGTGGTTGACGAGTATAGTGTTGATGCTACGCTTGCGATCGCCAAACGATATGCTAGCGCGATATATTCCGGCGGACCAGAGCGCAGTATTAAAAGAAACATCGGGATTGAACAGGCCAAAGGCGAGCTCGTGTTTATTATTGATTCCGACATGGTACTTAGTTCTTTGGCAGTGGCGGAAGGCGTTGCGGCGATGAAGGACGAGTCAGTTGGCGGGGTTGTGATGCCGGAAATTTCTCAAGGCGAAGGCTTTTGGGCGCGTTGCATTACCCTTGATCGGGCGCTTCGATTTTGTGGTAATACACCTACCATTGGTGAAGCCGCGCGGTGTTTTCGTAAAGCCGAAGTTAAAAAAATAGGCGGGTATGATCCGGAGATAGTTGGTGCCGAAGATTGGGATTTGCACAACCGCATGGTACGCTTTGGACATTTTGTAAAAATTAAAGCGCCCATATACCATCAGGAAGGACGGGTATCACTTTACAAACGAATTAAGAAAAA
Source organism: uncultured Gammaproteobacteria bacterium (assembly GCA_964491085.1). GTDB lineage: Bacteria > Patescibacteriota > Patescibacteriia > CAZBFB01 > CAZBFB01 > CAZBFB01. The sequence goes on from CAZBFB010000046.1 coordinate 16,958, forward strand.
GTATTATTACAGCCGATCGTTTCGTATCTATCTGAAACGATATCCTAGGATTGCCGCGCTACAATTTTCTCCATTTAAGTGGGCGTATATTCGCGGCTTCTGTAGGGTTTTTAGACACCCCGCGCTGGGGATTGGCCTGATTATTCTTAAGGGTGGAGAAGCGGTTGCTGGATTTGCGGGGTTGGTATTTTATCGTAAAGGATAATTGGTATTAACAATTTGGTATGCACGCAGTAATTTTGTGTGGCGGGAAAGGTACCCGTTTACGGGAATACACGGAAACAATCCCTAAACCACTGGTGGAAATTGGGGGCAAACCAATTATTTGGCATCTCATGAAATATTACGCCCATTTTGGTGTGCGTGATTTTATTATTTGTACCGGGTATTTGCCAGACAAGTTTACGGAGTATTTTTCTCAACCCCATGAATTTCATAGTGTTACTTGTATCAATACCGGCGTGGATACTTTGAAAAGTCAGCGCATCAAACAAATTCAGCCGCTCATTCCAGCCGGTCAGGATTTTTTTGTGGCCTATGGTGATGATCTATCTGATGTGCCACTGCCGGAGTTACTTGATTTTCATAGCCACCATGATACGATAGCAACTTTGGTGGCAGTACAGCCCAAGAGTCAATATGGTATATTACAATTTTCAGGGCCAAAGGTTGGTAAATTTATAGAAAAACCAGTGCTGGAGCACTGGATGAATGGCGGATTTTTTATATTTAAATACGAAATATTTAATCATTTGCACTATGGAGAATTGGAACAGGTAGTTTTGCCGAAATTGGCAGAAACAGGACAGGTGGCGGCTTATCGGCACAGCGGATTTTGGAAATCAATGAATACGTTTCAGGACGCTCTTGAATTAAATGAGCTTCATGCTAATAATCAAGCGGCTTGGAAGATATGGGACAATTCCTATGAACATCAATTTTTGGCAAAATAAAAATGTGCTGGTGACTGGCGGTACCGGATTTGTGGGAGCGGCGGCGGCCGAAGCGCTTGTTAACGCCGGCGCGCACACCGTTATCTTGGAACGCGATCAGCCGCAGGCCAATGTGGCTAATGCGCGCGGATTGCGAGAGCGAGCGACATTTGTACGCGGAGATTTGACCGACCCCGGTCTTTTTCCGCGCATTATTAATGAGTACTCGATAGATACTGTATTCCATATTGCCGCGCAGGCCATCGTGGGCGTAGCCAATCGTTCACCGCTGGCTACATTCGAATCAAATATTCGGGGGACCTGGAACCTGCTTGAAGCGTGTCGTACGTCATCCTCAATAAAAAGAGTGGTAGTGGCTTCCTCTGACAAGGCCTATGGGGAACCAAAGTTCGTTCCCTATACCGAGGAGCATCCTTTGTTAGGACTGTATCCTTATGATGCTTCTAAGGCGTGTACGGATATTTTGGCTCGTTCCTATGCAACCACCTACGGTATGCCGGTGGCTGTGACCCGCTGTTCGAATATTTATGGCGGAGGGGACATGAATTTTAATCGCCTGATTCCGGGTCTTATTTTATCTGTATTAAAAGGAGAAACGCCGATTATTCGTAGTGATGGTACGCCCCAGCGTGATTATATGTATATTGATGATACGGTCGAGGCCTATCTTATCTTGGCCGAGCAACTAGAGCGGCCGGAGGTGCGTGGGCAAGCGTTTAATTTTGGGGTCGGGACACCTAAGAGTGTGCTGGAATTGTTTGCAGCCATCATTCGTTTGTGCGGGAAGGAAGTTCAGCTACATATTTTAAATGAAGCCAAGAATGAAATCCAGGTACAGTATTTGTCTAGTGCTAAGGCAGAACGAGTTTTGGGGTGGAAGCCACGGTATGAATTGGAGGCAGGACTGCTCAAGACCATTGAGTGGTATAAACAGTATTTGCTTAAGTAATCATTACTACCATATGCCAACGCGGAAAAAAATTGATCAACAAATCGGTGTGGGGTCGGCTCAGATTAGTGATCGCGAAAAACAGTATGTCAATGAAGTATTGAATAGTAATCGTCTTTCGCACGGGAAATTTTTGAGTGCGTTCGAATCACAATTTAGTGAGCTGCATGGTTGCAAATATGCCATGATGATGAACAGCGGGACCAGCGCGCTGCGTGTGGCCATCGCTTGCTTAAAAGAATGCGAAGATTGGCAGGACGGTGATGAGGTGCTGGTTCCGGCTATTACTTTTGTGGCCACTTCTAATGTTGTCATTGACCATGGATTGAGACCGGTTTTTGTAGACGTTGATTCTCGTACTTATAATATTGACCCGGCAAAAATTGAAGAGAAGATAACGAAGCGTACCCGCGCTATCATGCCGGTGCATCTGTTTGGACAGCCCTGCGCTATGGATCCGATTATGGAAATTGCCCGTCGCCATAATCTTAAGGTGATTGAGGATTCGTGCGAGACGATGTTTGTTAAGTATAGAGGGAAACCGGTTGGCAGTTTTGGCGATATTTCCTGTTTTTCAACTTATGTGGCGCACCTGCTGGTAACTGGTGTTGGTGGACTTGCTCTGACAAACAATGATGAGTATGCGGTAGTAATTAAAAGTTTAATGAATCACGGTCGCGATACGATCTATCTGCATATCGATGATGAAAAAAATCTTGATAAACAAGTATTTTTTCAATTAGTGCAACGGCGTTTCCGCTTTGTGCGTTTGGGGTACAGTTTTCGCGCTACTGAAATGGAAGGCGCCTTGGGTCTGGGACAGCTTGAAATCAAAGATAGCATTCTTAAAACTCGGCAAGAAAATGCGCGTTATTTTATTGAGCGACTGAAACCGTATGAACGCTACTTGCAGTTACCTTGGCATCCCGAGGACGTAGAGCATGCTTTTATGATGTTTCCGATTGTAGTGCGTGCCGGTGCGCCCTTTACCAAACAAGACCTGATTTTTTTCTTGGAAGAGAACAATATTGAAACTCGAGACATGTTGCCACTTTTGAATCAACCCATCTACATCAAACTTTTTGGCGCGCTGGAAGATAAGTATCCGGTTGCCAAATGGATTAATAATAATGGTTTTTATATTGGTTCTCATCAGGGACTGTCTCCAGCAGAGCGTGAGTATATCATCGCCACCTTTATAGAATTTTTACATCATTATGACAGCTAACGGAAAAAAAATAGCGCTCATTACCGGCATCACCGGTCAAGACGGTTCTTATTTGGCTGAATTATTATTGTCGAAAGGTTATCAAGTTAATGGTATTATTAGGCGTTCCAGCTCATTCAATACGGGTCGGATTGATCATATTTTTCAAGACCCCCACGAACAGGATTATCAATTCCGGCTATGGTATGGAGATTTAGCCGATAGTGGCGCCGTGATAAAATTATTAGCCAAAACACAACCTGATGAAATTTATAATTTAGCCGCCCAGAGTCATGTGCGGGTTTCGTTTGAAATTCCCGAATATACCGCCAATATTGTGGGACTAGGGACACTTCGTTTACTTGATGCGGTGCATAGTTTGGGTTTGTCAACGAAATTTTACCAAGGATCATCCAGTGAGATGTTTGGCGCAACGCCACCCCCGCAAAAAGAGGATTCAATGTTTTTGCCGAGAAGCCCCTACGCGGCGGCGAAGGTGTTTGCTCACCATATGGCTATTAATTATCGTGAAGCATACGGCATATTTTCTTGTGCCGGTATTTTATTTAATCACGAAAGTCCGCGGCGAGGTGAAACATTTGTCACAAAAAAAATTACGCGTGCTATTGCGAAAATTTTGGCGAAACGGCAGGAGAAACTTTATTTGGGAAATCTTGAGGCGCGCCGTGACTGGGGGTATGCTCCCGAGTATGTGGAAGGAATGTGGCGTATGTTGCAGCAAGATAAACCAGACGATTATGTGCTTGCAACCGGTGAAGCGCATTCGGTGCAGGAATTTCTGGAGGCGGCCTTTACCGCTGTCGGGCTTGACTGGAGGATGTATGTAGAAGTTGATCAACGCTATTTCCGTCCGACGGAAGTAGAACATTTAATTGGTAATCCGCGGAAGGCAAAGGAGGTACTCGGGTGGTCGGCTAAGGTAACATTTAAAGATCTTGTGCAAATCATGTTGATTGATGATCTTAAAAAAGAGGGACTGGATCCCACGATCTACGAACTTCCCGGGCAACACCCCTTGGCTTCGCGGTTGCACGAGTTAGTGATTTCTTAGTGCGCGGTTAGTATATAGGTATGTCTACATTTTGGAATAATAAACGAGTATTGGTAACCGGCGGCGCGGGTTTTATTGGTAGTCATTTAGTGGAACTACTGCTGGCACAGGGTGCACGGGTGCGCGTGCCGGTGCGCACCAGCAATAAGCTCCATTCTTTTCTTGACGGTGTACATAATCAAGTTGAGTTCATGGCGGCTGATTTGTTGCGGTCTGAAGATTGCGTTCGGGTGTGTCAAGATCAAGACATCGTCATGCAACTGGCGGCTAAAGTGGGGGGGATAGAATATAATATTGCTCATCCCGGTTCAATTTTTCGAGATAATTTGTTGTTGTATATGAATGTGCTTGAAGCGGCGCGAGCGGCGGCTGTGGAGCGGTTTCTGGTTGTTAGTTCGGCTTGCGTGTATCCTCGTTTTTGTACGATCCCCACCCCGGAAGAAGAAGGATTTAACGAGCGTCCGGAACCCACCAACGAAGGATATGGCTGGGCAAAACGCATGGAAGAATTTCTGGCGGAAGCTTATCATCGTGAATATGGAATGAAGCTGGCGATTGCGCGTCCTTATAATGCCTATGGTCCGCGGGATAATTTTGACCCGGCTTCCTCGCACGTTATTCCAGCGCTTATCCGCCGTATTGTGGCGGGGGAAAATCCACTTCAGGTGTGGGGTTCAGGCAAGCAAAGCCGTTCGTTTTTATATGTGGAAGATTTTGCGCGCGGTCTTATGGAGATTGCTGAAAAGTATGCCATCGCTGATCCAATCAATCTCGGCGCCGATGAGGAAATCACCATAGCGGAAACCGTCAAGCTGATTTCCGAGATTTCCGGTATTCGTCCGGCGGTTCATTTTGACACTTCAAAACCAGAAGGTCAGCCGCGGCGGAAGTGTAACACGAGAAAAGCCAAGGAAAAAATTGGATTTGAAGCCCAGGTATCTTTGCGTGATGGTCTTAAAAAAACAATTAATTGGTATATTAATGAACAGCGAATCTCTAAAAGCTAAGCGCATAGTGATAGCCAGTCGCTTTCGTACAACGGTACCAGTGATGAATCTATGTGATTTTGTTAAAGACAGATCCATCGAGTGTATTCTCATTTTGCACCCTTTTTCATTTAACACTGCAGTAGGATCTCGCTACAAACATTACCGACAAGGAGTGATGGTTGATAATAAGACGATCATGTACTCACGGCAGAGCCATGAATTGCTGTTGTACCTAAAAACTTTATGGCAAACATGGCAATGGTTATTTAAAAAGAAAGCAGACATTTTTATTGGTTTGGGAGTGCTTGATGCGTTTAGTGGTATTGTGTTAAAAAAAATAGGACGGGTTGATCAAGTAATTTTTTATTCGCTTGATTTTTCGCCTCGACGTTTTCGCGGGCGTGGGCTTAATACCATATATAATTGGCTTGAGCGATGGGTTGTTATCCAGACGGATTTTGTCTGGAACCTTTCTCCGCTAATGGTTTCCGCGCGCGAGCAATTTCGCGGTGTTCCTCCGTCGTATCGCGCGAAGCAAATTATCGTGCCGATTGGCGTTGATACCGGCGCAGTACATTATGGCATCGACGGTATTGAACGCTATCAGCTTTGTTATGCTGGGCATTTGCGCGCTGGTCAGGGGGTAGATTTTTTATTGCGTCTACTCCCACGAATTATTGAACGGGTTCCAGAGACTACGTTACTTCTTATCGGAGGAGGAGATAAGGAAGAATCACTGCGTACATTTGCACAAGAACTAGGTATCGCCGAGCAGGTTCGTTTTACTGGATTTATGGAGAATCAAAAAGAAATGGAAGAATGTATTGCCCGGAGTGTCATTGCACTTGCTCCGTATGTCGACGATCCATTAAATTTGACACGCTATACCGATCCCGGAAAACCAAAAGCATACTTGGCGGCCGGTGTTCCGGTAATAATGACCGACATAGTCGCCATCGCTGGGATTATTGAAACACGACGCTGTGGCTTCTCCGTTCCTTATCAGGAAACTGCCTTTGTGGAGAAGATTGTACAACTGTTGATGGATGAACAATTATTGCGGGAGTATAAGGACAATGCCCGTTGTTTGGCAGAAGAATTTGATTGGGAGCGTATATTTAAACAAGGGTTCATGGCGGCCGGTTTTTATTAAATGACACCAGGCGTCATTGTTTATATAAAAATATCCTTAGTATATCCACTTGCCAGGTAGGATTACTTGGGATAGGATTTAATTCAACTTAAAGAAAAAATTATATGAAAAAACTGATTATTTCTCCCCATGTAGATGATGAAGTTTTGGCTTGTGGTGGCATTCTTGATAAGGAGTCATTTGTCTATTATTGCAGTATTGATGAAAGTAAGGTGGCACCTGATCCGGGGCATCGTCTAGCGGTTCCCGATCGAGAGAAAGAGTTGCGGGATTGCGCTAGTTATCTTCAATTTGATGTGGAAATTAACTATGCCAGCAAGGTTAATTTTTTAGTGGAGCAGGAAGTGTTGACCAATCTTGAGCGATTGATTAATAGCGTTCGTCCGGAGGCAATTTTTATACCGCATCCCGGATACAATCAGGATCACCGCACGGTATTTAGTGCGGCGCAAATTGCCTTACGGCCGCATGATAAGAATTTTTTTGTAAAAAAAGTACTGATCTATGAGGGCGTGCACGATTTTTTTTGGTCGTATGATATATTTCGGCCTAATTATTTTGTACCGATTGATATTGAGCGTAAATTAAAAGCGTACGCACTTCAACCATCACAAGTTCGGGGGATGCGCAGTCCTGAGATGTTGCGTGATTTGGCGCGTTTACGCGGCGCCATGAGTAATACGGAATACGCGGAAGCTTTTTCAGTTTTACGCTGGGTAGAATAATCTTGAGAAACCATACAGCAAATAAAATATATGAAACATATCTTAGTGGTGGGCGGAGCGGGGTATTTGGGCGGGGGGGTAACTGATTTATTAATGCATCGTCCGGATTGTGATTTCCGGGTGTATGATAATTTGTTGTATGAAGATTCCTATCGCAAGGATGTTCATTTTATTTATGGCGATGTGCGGGATGAGAATAAATTATTACCGCATCTGCAGTGGGCTGACTGTGTCATTTGGCTCGCGGCGATCGTAGGCGACGGCGCCTGCACACTTGATCCTGACTTAACGGTGCAGATAAATCAAAATACAGTCAAGTGGCTGACGGAACATTTTGCTGGTCGGATTATTTTTACTTCTACTTGTAGCGTTTATGGCGCGCAAGCGGGCGAGCTTGAAGAACAGTCAGTGGTAAATCCTCTCTCGCTTTATGCCGGTACCAAACTAAAAGCCGAAGAATATTTGGCAGACAAAAATGCCTTGACCTTTCGGTTGGGTACGCTGTTTGGTGTGAGCGACCTGTTTTCGCGTATACGCATGGATTTGGTGGTGAATCTTATGACCGTACGGGCGCATAAGCTGGGAAAAATTAGTGTATTCGGCGGAGAACAATTCCGGCCGGTACTGAATGTTAAAGACGCGGCGCGAGCCATTGTTGATGCAATTGAATCGCCGCACATCGGGGTCTACAACTTGCTCAAACAGAATATACGGATGATTGATTTGGCGTATCAAATTCGCATGCATTATCCCGATATTGAGATTGAACGAACCGAAACACCGTTTCAAGATACGCGTAATTATCGTGTATCATGGGAAAAAGCTAAGAATGTGTTGGGGTTTGTACCGAAACATCCCATTGACAGCGGGATTGAGGATTTGAAGAATTTATTGGATAATTCACGCGTAAAAAATCTTGACCATTTACGACACTCTAATCATCTTTTTTTAAAGGAATTATTGACAAAAAAGAGCGAATAAATTAACTGATAAATGGAATATAAAATGCCGTTCATTATTCAGGGAGCAGTGGCGGTTGACGATCGTGGCACGGTGCGCTTCGTCAATGATTTTGATTTAAGCCAGGTGAAACGTTGTTATTTGGTTGATAATTTTTCGGTTGATATGATACGCGCTTTTCATGGTCATCAGCGCGAGGCAAAATATGTGTATGTGGTTTCCGGATCGGCAATTGTGGCGGCCGTTGAGATGGATGATGTGCACACCCCCAGCAAAACGAATACAGTGCAACGCTTTGTTTTATCAGCCCAAAAACCAACCGTACTATGCATACCACCCGGCTACGCCAACGGATTTAAGCCCCTGGAGTCAGGCACAAAAATTATGTTTTTTTCTTCGGCCGGACTTAAGGAATCAGAAGGAGATGATTATCGTTTTCCCGCTGACTATTGGGGAAGCGAGGTGTGGGCAGTTGAAAATCGTTAAGATATGAAAAAAGTTCTTGTACTCGGAGCCAGCGGCATGCTTGGATCTATGGTAGTTGATTATTGTGTTCACTCTGGCCGTTACGAGCTCGGTGGTACTTTACGCACACCGGAGCCAGCGCTTGCGGCCAAGTACGGTTCGGTGAATTGGCAAATATTAGATGCAGAACAAACTAGTGTTAATGAGCTTACCGGAATATTGTCGCCATACCGGCCGCATTACATTATCAACTGTATCGGAGTCATTAAGCCCTATTGTAAGGACAATGATCCGGTTGGTGTAGCCCGAGCAATTGTGGTAAATGCTCATTTTCCACAAGTACTAGCGAATGCCGCACAGGCAATCGGAGCTCGCGTTATTCAAATTGCTACGGACTGCGTTTACAGTGGTAAAGAAGGAAACTACACAGAAAGTGCTGCGCATGATGCGCTTGATGTGTACGGAAAAACGAAAAGTTTGGGAGAGGTGAGAGCCCCGCATGTTTTACATTTACGAACATCCATCATTGGTCCGGAGCGAAAAGGGAAAGTGAGTTTGTTGGAATGGTTCCTACAGCAAAAAGACGGAGCCGCGCTCCAAGGATTTATGCATCACGAATGGAATGGAATGACCACCTGGCAATTTGCTCAAGTGTGCAATGACATAATCGATAAAGGAGATGCGTATTTTGACCAGCTGACGGCGCTCTCATCCGTACATCATGTCATACTGAATACAACCGTTACAAAATATGAATTGCTCGTTGCCATGAAAGAGATATTTGGTATTCCAATTACTATTACGCCGGTCGATGCGGTAGGCGCAAAAGTGTTGCGGACACTGGCCAGCGATTATTATGCGATTACTGCTAGAGATCAAAGATTGCTGTCCTTAACGCAGGCGCTTCATGAATTACGGAACTATATGTCCATGCGAAATTTTTATGAATGATATGATCTCGGTAATAGTCGTCAATTATAACGGAAAGCGTTTTTTGGAAAAACTGTTTACTTCTTTGCGCGCGCAAACATACGCAGCCAAAGAAATTATTTGCGTTGACAATGCGTCCAAAGACGATTCCGTGGATTTTATCAAAACAAGGTTTCCCGAAGTCCGGGTTATACAGGCGGAAAACAAAGGATACGGCACGGCGTGCAACTACGGCGCGCGCGAGGCGCAAGGGCAGTACGTTGTATTCTTGAACGAGGACATGCATTTTCACCCCGATTTTTTAGCTGATATGGTAACGCGATATCAAGAGATGAAAAAAAAGGATCCGGCCATAGGGGCGCTTGCGTGTACCGAGTCAAAATATGACACAACTGCTAATTCGGAGGTATTTCCCGGGACGATTGACATGTTCGGGTTTATGGCACCCAATCACGGGCACAATATACAAGGCGCTTTTATTCCGGGTTGCCCTTTTTTCATTGCACGCGATCTATTTTTAACAAGCGGTGGATTTTGCGAGCACATTTTCTTGTATGGCGATGATACTGACCTGTCATGGCGACTCACGATTATGGGAAAGCACAACTATTCTGCGCCGGATATTCATTTATATCATTACGAAGGAGGATCAATGGAAGGGTTTCCTCCGCGTAAAATTTTCTACCTTATTTTTGGAACCCTTGTTCCGATATTTAATAACTATTCAACTGCGTTTTTACTGTTCTTCCTTCCGCTCAATTTGGTGTTTACGGTAGGCATCATTGCTCCGGCGCTTTTGGTGCTTACCCGGGGGAATATTCGTTATCCGTATGCGGTACTTAGTGCGGTAGTGGCATTTTTTCGAAAAGTTCCGCGCATGTACTCATTTCGATCTCGCGTGCAGAATCTTAGGAAGATAGGGGACGCGGAATTTTTGCATCGCCATTTCTCGTGGATACCGGCGTTAATAGTAAGTAAAGGATATAAACGTTTATGAGAATTGGTTATTTTGGCTATCGCGGATGGGCGTTTAAGTTTCTTGACCGATTGCTCGCGGGAATAGATGTACAAAAAAGCACTATTCCATTGATCGGTACGGTAGAATATCGCGAAGAAAAAATAGAGTACACTCGTTATCCTCGGTTGCGTTTTTTTGATCCTAAGAAAAAAGCGGAACTTGTCGCGCTCATAGATGAGTACAAAATTGATGTAGCCCTGTTTTACGGCTGGTCGTGGATTGTTCCGAAAGAATTAACCGAGCGCATGGATTGCTTATGCCTTCACCCTTCGCTTCTTCCAAAGTATCGGGGAGGAACTCCGTTCCAGCATCAGATTTTAAATAACGAACAAGAGGGGGGGCTGACAATTTTTCGCATGAACGATATACTTGATGGCGGTGATATTCTCGGCCAAAGGTCATTTCCTCTTACTGGAACGCTGGAGGATATTTTGGGCCGGGTGGTAGAGCAGGGGGCTTCGGCGACACTCGACATTGTCAGGGCCTACGAGCAGGGTACGGTACGCTATATCGTACAGCAGAATTTAGAAGCATTCCCGCCCTATCCCCGAAGGAAGCCGGAACAGAGCGAAGTGAAATTTGAGCAGTTGTCAACCATCACTTGCAACGATTTTTACAATTTTGTTCGCGCGTTGGATGACCCATTTCCCAATTGTCGTATTACCTTTCACGACAATCGCATTATACTGCTGAAGCAAGTGGAAGCGTGCCTTCCCTCGTCCGGTGGTATAATATTTGACGGTTCCATTCATTCTTTCGAGGCAGGTAGACCTACCTACATTAAACTACAAGATGGATACATGGAAGTGATCCGTTACGAAATTAAGTAAAACGCATATGCATACACACGAAAAAGCGTGCCATAATTATTTTCAAGGACTTTTTTCAAAATGCAGGACTATTATTGAGGTAGTGAAACTCATGAAAAATTTCCCCCTCTTTTTCTATGATTATGCCTTAACCGGTAGGAGACAGGGCGATACCCATTTTATCTATAGATTACGCGATGGCACCTCGTTTGCGGTCCGTCCTTTTACCGATGATAAATGGGTGTTGACTGACATTTGGATGAAAAATTATTATTGGCATCCCGATTTTTTACCGTTTCATGCTCATCCTGTTATTCTAGATATAGGAGCGCACATAGGCGGATGGGCCATCAATACGATGCGTGCCTATCCCACAGGGACGATCTACGCGTTTGAGCCAGTGTTAGAAACATTTAATATTTTAAAAAAGAACATAAAGCTCAATCATTTTGAACGGAATATCATACCCATACATGCCGCCATTGCACCGGAGTCCGGTACTATGGAGCTGTTTTATGATCCGCAAAAATCCGCGTTTACTTCCCTCAGTCAGCGGAGTACAAACGAAAAAGGCGTAAAACAACAAGTGAAGACCGTTACGTTGCCAGATATTATACAAGAGTATGAACTAAATTATATAGATCTTGTGAAGAGTGATATAGAGGGTGGTGAGTTTGAATTTTTACCCAAACTGGATAAGTCGATTACGGACATAATCGGAAATTTTTCCGTTGAATACCACTTGTTTGAAAAACACTATCATTTGGAAGATCTCATTGGCTTTTTTAAGGCACGAAATTTTTCATTGCTCGAGCACGATGCCACATTGCCAGATTCGGGATATATTAAATTGAAAAATAATAGGCCACCTCTTAATTAATATGTGGAGAAAACGGCGACCCGCCGAAACGTTTTTTGGTGGCAGTCTCTGTAGCTACAGCATATGAAAAAATTACCCATCTCTGTGCTCCTTGTAATACATAATGAGGAACAATATATTGAGCGCTGTGTAAAATCATTTGCGGATATTGCGGATGAAATTTTAGTCGTGCATGATGGACCTTGTAGTGACCGGTCATTGGAATTATGCGGAAAGTATACGGACAAGATTTTTGTGAAGGAGCATGTGGGAATTGCCGAACCGCACATTGCCTGGCTCTGCTCATTTGCAAAAAATGATTGGCTTTTGGAAATGTGCCCGGACGAATTTCTCTCCGACGCCCTGCGCACGCATTTGCCCGAACTTATTACGGGGGATTCTCCTTATCAGGGGTATGATCTTCTTTTTCCTATTCTCTATAAAAGCAAGGAGTATCGCGCTTATCATAAGCTGGCATTGGTGAATAAAAAATTCTTTTATTTTGTAGGATGTCCCAGCGAATATTTTCAACCGCTTAACCCCTCCGTGCAAACCAAAATGTTAGATTACGGATTGGAGCACCGTCCCACGTATAACAACTTCACGTTGGCGATGTTTCGGAAAAAGTGGATACCGTGGGCAAAGTTAACCGCGCGATATTATGCAAAACCATTTTCAGATCTTATTACATTCAATTGTTCGCGCAAAGATTGGTATCCGCGTTTGCAGATCCGCATCGAACACCCTTTGGTATTAGGCGTATTTGGTTCGGCGGTGTATCATATTGGATCAGGGTTTCGTTATTACATTATAAAACGAAATTTTATTTTTTTTAAGGCCGGAGCATTGATGGCACTCTATCATATTTTTACCTTTTTTTATCTATGGAGATTGCAAAAGAAAGGAATGCGCTAACCACTAACCATATCCGCTATGAAAAAAGTTTCCATTATTATTGTTACCTATAACGGGCGTAAATGGCTGGAAGGTTGTTTTGGCGCGCTGGCAAACCAAACCTATAAGAATTTCGAAGTTGTTTTTGTTGATAATAATTCTCGCGATGATAGCGCTGATTTTGTGGAAGCCACTTACCCGGGCACCATTGTTGTGAGGAATAAAGCCAATAGTGGGTTTGCCGGCGGCAATAATGTTGGTCTCCCCTATGCAACGGGGGAGTATATACTTTTGTTAAGCGATGATACTATTGCCGAGCCGACTTTTTTAGAAAATCTTCTCCGTGCCTTTGATGAAATTCCGCGTCTGGGGTGTGTGCAATCAAAACTTATTTTCATGTATGATCCCACGAAATTGGATTCCTGCGGGTCATATTTTACTTGGACCGGATTCATGAAACATATCGGTAATCAAAAGAGCGCGGCCGTCGCCGAATATAATAAACCTCGTCCGGTATTTAGTGTGAAGGGCGCCTGCATGATGTTTAAAAAAGAAATCTTGGAAAAAACCGGCGGGTTGTTTGATAATGATTATTGGTGCTATTTTGAAGAAACCGATTTTTGTATGCGCGTATGGCTGGCGGGGTATGAGTGTTGGTATTATCCCGCTGCGGCTATTCAGCACGCGATGGGTGGCACCACGGGACGATTTTTTTCCAATGCTTTTATTCAATATTATTCTTTTAGAAATCGATTGATGACATACCTAAAAGTATTGTCCAGCGCGACCCTACTGAGAATGCTTCCCGCGTATCTTTTGATGAACGTGCTTGTCAGTATTGGATTTTTGGCGGTGTTACAATTTAAAAATTGTTTCGCGATTTATCGCGCGCTATGGTACAACATTATTAATTTTTCGCGAATCATGCGCCAGCGATCAGTGGTGCAGAAAATGGTGCGCATTCGTCCCGACAGTGAGTATTTGCCCGCGCTTACAAAAAAACTTGAGCTTATGAAAGGAATATATGGCTTTGTGGTATATCTTTTCACCTATGAAAAAAGAGAGCGTAACAGCATACCTTAATGGTAGGGTAGCGCATAATTAAATAGCACATGATTTAGTATGGAGCGTAATTATCCGCTGGTCAATTACATTGTGGTAACTTACAATGAATACGCCTATACCGAAAAATGTTTGGTATCATTATTAAATGACGGGTATCCTAACAAAAAAATTATTTTTGTAGATAACGCCTCAAAACCAGAAGCCAATCGATTTTTTCATGAGCGCCACAAAAATGATCAGGATATCGTATTTGTGGAGTCGAAACAAAATTTGGGATTTGGCGGGGGATGCAATCTTGGTCTAAAAGCAGTCACCTCCGGATATGTTGCTTTTTTAAATAATGACATTGAATTTGCACATGGGTGGCTTGATCCTATAATTACGTATATGGAGGAGCATCCGGAGGTGGGAGCCTGTCAGCCGAAGATTAGAAATATGCGGCAACCGGGATATTTTGAATATGCGGGAGCGGCCGGCGGATTTATGGATGTGTATGGGTATCCATTTGCGCGGGGACGAATCTTTTATGATTTGGAAAAGGATGATGGGCAATATGATACTATCATAGACTTGGTGTGGTGTTCCGGTACGGCAATGATCACAAAAAAGGAAGTGCTTGACAAGGTGGGATTGTTTGATGAGATTTATTTTATGTACGGCGAGGAGGCGGATTTATGTTGGCGAATCAATCATGCGGGGTATCGCTTGGTAAGCATTCCGGCCGCGGTGGTGTATCATTACGGCGCGGCCACCATGAGCAAAAATTCTTCACACCAGAAGGTTTTTTTACTCCATCGCAATGGTCTTATCCTGTTGTTTAAAAATTATACGGTTAGAGAATGGTGGCGTTATGTGTCGATTCGTTTTTTACTCGATGGTGTAACCTTTTTTTATTATCTGGTAACACGCTTTCATTCGCTGAACTGGTTTGCGCTACTTCGTGCTTACGCCTCTTTTCTCCGGGTGCTTCCGAAGATTTTGCGGCGGCATGTTCAAATCAGAAAATTCCGTATTCATTCTTCAGTTGTACCGGCGCCGCTTTACCAGAAGAGTATTGTGTTTGATTATTTTGTTTTAAGAAAAAAGAAATTTTCTGATTTGCGCGGCAGTAATTTTATCGGGCGGATATGAATATCATCAATCTAAATAAATTTAACGAGAGGCAAGAAATATTACAAAAAGATTTTTTTGCTGCCCAACCCTATCGTCATATTATTGTGGATAACTTTTTTTTATCAGAACATGCCACCGCCATGGCCACATCATTTCCTTCTGTTCAAGGCATGGCTATGAGTAGCGCTTTTAGCGGTATAGCTGAATCAAAACAGCAGTTATCATCTTTGGCATTATTGCCGACCATTTTCAAAAATGCCTTTGCCAGCATGATGGATCCTAGTTTTTTGACATTGCTCGCCAAGATGACAGGCATTAATCCATTATTACCCGATCCGGATCTGTCGGGCGGAGGACTTCATCAAGGTGGCCACGGCAGTTTTTTGGATATTCACGCAGATTTTAATAAGCATCCCAAAACTGGACAGTACCGCCGGTTAAATATTTTAGTGTATCTCAATAAAGATTGGCCGGAAGAATATGGCGGACATTTAGAAATGTGGAACAGTAACATGACACGGTGTATAAAAAAAGTGGCGCCGATTTTTAATCGTTGTGTTATTTTTGCAACGGATCGAAGGAGTTTTCATGGATATAGAAAAATGACGCTCCCGGTCGGTGTTACCCGTAAATCTATTGCCGCTTATTATTATCATATGCAGCCGGCGCCGGGCGAGGATACTCATTTTCACAATACTCTGTTCCAAGCTCGCCCCGGGGAAGTGCGCAATGCAATTCTTTACCCTTTATTGCGGTTGCCGTTGATTCAAATGTTGGGTAAGATACTCGGGAGAATGGTTGGGTAAGCGGTTTATTTGAAGTGTATTTAAACTATGGAGAGAATATTTCAGAAGGTCGCTATTGTGCATCATAGTTACACGGTGACTAGTTTAGTCGAGGATGAACTTTTGCAGTATGTAAAGGGCAAGGCAGAAATGATTTTTTATATCACGCATCCTGTAAAAAATGCCCGAGATGGTCTTCCGCTCAATACGAAGGTTGAGGTGTATGAGCAGGGACAACTTGTCAAGACTATCAAGAGTATAAAAGTCTTTGGTCCAGAGGTGCTCTTTTTTATTAAAGACCTGCTTTTCACTCTGGGTTATTTTCTTTTACAAAAACAGAGAATCGATGTATTTTTTGGGATCGACAATCTCAACTCATTCGCCGGTATTCTCTTGAGGAAGTTGGGGAGAGTGCGTAAGGTGGTGTACTATGTGATTGACTATGTGCCAAAAAGGTTTGAGAACAGACTGTTGAATTCTATCTATCATTGGGTTGATTTGTATTGTGTAAAAAATGCAGATCAAACATGGAATTTGTCGGATGCCATGGTGACTGCGCGTGAAGAGACGGGATTATCGCGACAGTATAGAACAAAACAAATTACCGTTCCGGTGGGATGCCATCCCGTCGACCCCCTTGTTGGCGAAACGGAGACCGGTACCAAGAGAGTTGTGTTTCTTGGGATCCTGAACCATGAGCAGGGGATTGATACGTTTGTAGAGACACTGCCTTCTCTTATTCGGGTCGTCCCTGAAATGCGACTTGTTATCATCGGTTCCGGACCATTGGATGCGCAGTTACGACAACGAGTGCAGAAATTAGGACTTGCGTATGCGGTGGATTTTAAAGGATTTGTGAAGGAAAATAAAGATGTCGATGCGATGTTACGCACTTGTCATGTCGGTATCGCACCATACGAGGTGACGCCAACAAGTTTTAAGCATTTTACGGACCCGGGAAAGATAAAAACCTATCTTGGTGCCGGACTGCCCGTCGTGATGACAAATATATCGCATGTTGCTGACATGATTGATAAACGCAGAGCGGGGATTATTGTTGCGTCGAATAAAGATATTGCTGGGGCGGTTGTGTCGATTTTTTTCGATAAAGATCGTCTTGTGCGGATGCGTCAGAGCGCCACGACTCTGGCACGCGAGTATGATTGGGCGTCTATATTTCAACGCGCATTTACGATGCTTTTCCAAGAGATAGTATGAGAAAATTTCGATCGCCATGGAAAAATGTTGGATATCTGTTCTACCGCTGGTTCGTACCACCCGCCAGCGAGATGCGATATATTCCGCAAATTGTAATCCGATATAGTCGGTATGTTATGGATTGGTACCGGTACTCAAGGTTGCCCGGTGCAGAGAGGATGCGTGTAATAGATTCATGTCCGTGTGTACACGAGCGTGATGCGGCCACTGATGTCGATAGCCACTACTTTTATCAGGATGTATGGGCATTCCGAAAGATAGTGCTGTCTGGTGCGACAGAGCATGTAGATGTTGGGTCGCTTCTTGATTTCGTTGGCTGCCTCACCGCAGTGTGCTCTGTGGTCTATGTGGATATTCGTGTTCCCCGCGTTAAATTGGATAATCTGAAGGTCAGAAAGGGGAGTATTCTCGCACTACCCTATGCCGATGCATCGGTACGTTCTTTATCATCACTGCATGTTGCCGAACATATCGGACTTGGTCGTTACGGTGATCCATTGGACTCGGCGGGAACACAAAAAGCATGTAGGGAGCTTACGCGCGTTTTGGCGCCAGGTGGAAATCTCTACTTCTCTCTTCCTGTCGGTAAGTCCCGTCTCTGCTTTAATGCGCATCGTATTCATATTCCACAAACCATTTTGCGGTATTTCGATGAGCTACAATTGGTTGAATTTTCGGGAGTGGATGATGAGGGACACTTTATGGGTAGTATCGATCCTGACGCACTGGCGCAGTCAGACTATGCATGCGGTATGTTCCATTTTAGGAAGAAAGAAACAGCATGAGTATGCTCAATTGCGAGTTCTTATTTACTATTCGCGATCAGTATGGTAAACGTAGGGTTTACCGGATGCAACCGAGCGGGATTCTTAATGTGGAGTCACCATTTGGGAGTGATACATATAAAGAATCTTACGATCGTTTCGTAGAGGCATTCAAAGAGATGGGGTATTTTCGGAAATGGCTCAATGCCCGTCAAGGATCTTTGTACGTGTTGCAGAGAAGCTTTCTTCAAAAGATTATCGCTCGCCTCCTTACCCCGGTGCCGAAGATTTTTTCCTATGGAAATTTCCTTGATGTGGGTTGTAATACAGGAAATTTTCTCCATGCTCTTCCCGACCCATGGAACCGCTATGGTGTTGAGGTGAATCGAGAGGCATGTCAAGTTGTCAAGCGATATCCCAATATTCGCGTTTTCAACACCTCCCTAGAGAAGTTCACTACTCCGCTGAGATTTGATTTTGTACGAGCATCTCATGTTATCGAACATGTGGAAGACTACGAGAGGTTTCTGGAAAAAATGTATCACCTTATGGCGCCGAAAAGCTATGCACTCCTTTATACTCCTAATACACAGAGTTTTTCGTATGTTCTCTTTAAACGGTATTGGAGCGGGTTCGACGAGAGGACACATGTCAATCTTTTCAATCTAAAGAATCTTCAGGCGCTTTGTGAACGCTACGGTTTTATCGTAATTGCGACAGGTACCTATGATATGGGCATGACTGCACATTCTCTCTTGAAGTTGCTGCACATCAATGTCGCAAACACAGTCGGGTATGTCTTTTTTTGGTTTCTTTTTCTTGCATTGTATCCTTTTTGTTTCATTGCAAATGCATTTAAGCGTGATGGAGCACTGTACATCTATCTCATGAAGGATGAGAAAAAATCCTGAAATGTATGTATCCAAAAATTTCAGTCGTGATTCCCGCCCATAATGAAGAGCAAAATTTTAAACGCTTGCTCCCTTCGCTTGAGAAGCAACAATATCCCAAAGGGTGTCTCGAATACATTGTAGTGAATGATGATTCCAATGATGGTACCAATGAGCTCGCGGAGACATTTGGGGCGCGAGTGATTTCAGTTAAAACCCATGACATCGAGCTCAATAAAGGTATCGGTATGCACGTAGCAAGCGGAGAGTTCGTCTATTGGCTGGATGCTGACATGGAAATCTTTGGCAATAATTTTTTTGAACTTTTAGTACAACCACTTCAGGATAATCCAGCACTCCTGGGAAGTTTTACTAAGGAATTTGCACTTGATGGTTGTGATGCAAATGTTTTGCCTGCTCTGTTGCGGTTTATTTCTTATAATCCACTGCAACAAGATCCTCTTTATCAATTTTTTTCTCCATCGATTGATGAAACAATTGTTGAGCAAAAGAGTGACTTTTGTGTTTGTCGATTTTTTCCAGGGAGAATACCAGCGGTAGGGCGTATTATGTATCGAAGGGCAGAACTTATAAAAACCGCGGTTGGTAACAATAAATCTTTTGTGGATTTGGAAAGTGTAGAAATAGTCGCCCGCGCGGGGTATGAATTTTTTGCGTATGTGCCACAGGCAAAGATTCGACATTATCATGCCACTACACTGACCCAGCTTGTGCACAAAAGATTGAGAAATTTAGAGAATGATTATCTTCCCAACGTGGGTAATAAATATTATCTCTGGTTTAACCCTAATGATCCCAAGGATATTTTGAAGATTGGAGGGTGGGTTTTGTACGCAAATCTTTTTATCCCGGAGTTTATTCGCGGTCTGGTAAAAGCAATTAAATTTAGAGATTATGCATTTTTTTGGCAACCCATTGTTTCAATTGCTACGACGGATGCTATTGTGTTTGGTTTTTTAAAAAAGTCCAGCGGAAGAAAATTTATCTTGCAATTACTGAAACAGTTACTGATGGCACTATTTCGGTAGGCAGCAGATGACTTGCAAATTGTGGCTGAATCCTGTAGTTTAGGTAATTATTGAGTAACTAGATAATGGTGTATGCGATTTCCCAATAAACTTTTTCGATCAGAATGGATGGTGCTGTGTATAGCGGTGGCGCTATTTGTGGTACCATTTTTTTGGTTCAAGAATGGAGAGGCCGATTTCGGCGGGGATGCGAGCCGCTTATATTTTTATGATGCACTAAATTCATTGCGCAATGTTGGCGCGCACACAGTCGCGACCTTTGATGTGCCGAGTATCCACATGTTACCGTTTTTTGCGCTACTGGCATTATTGCAAGTGGTGTTCAGGAACCCCTCCGTGTTGCTATCTCTCGTGAATGGGTGGCTCTTCTCTTTTTCTTTTTTATCTGTGTATTTGGTGCTTCGGGTATTACAAGAAGAAGACGATTGTTCAGAAGGTGATGCGGGTTCTATTTTAGGTGGCTTATTTTACGCCTTATCAGGAATTTTTGTATATAGCTGGCAACGCTATCTGCAAAGTTTTCATGCGATTGTGGTATATCCTTTTGTCATTTGGCTCTTTCTTTTGTTTTTGAAATCGGGCAGGAAACGATATCTGCTTTATGCGATTCTTTTGACGGTTCCTTTTGCGCACCTTTTTTCATGGTCTAACTCTCCCGGATTTTTTTCGTTTTTTCCACTCGCGAGCATTGTCCTTGTTTGGTACGCGTGGCGTAGAAGTAAAGTAGTATTGTTGCTTAAGGGCATGGCGTTCCTGATGATACTAACATCACTGATTCAAGCATTTCATTTGCTGCCGCAGGTCGCGAATATTATGCAACCATCAAGTGGAGTACGACAGCTAATATTTAGTGATGCTGGGAAATTAGAGCGCGGATTAAATTATTTTACCGCAAACGCACCCTATGTGCGCCTGGTATACAACTTGCTCGGATTCCCTCAATATTATTTGTATCAAACAATAGGAGCACCTCCTGCGATTGTGGACGCTATTGAGCATTACAGTATTCGTTACATTGGCTTATTTTTTATGATTCCTTTGACCGTATGCCTGGCCAGTATGGTTGTCTTTATACGGAGGCGTCAAGGGATCAAGGATAGTCGGCACGCTGTGTTTATAGGTTGGTTATCTATTTTTTTGATAATGACGTTTTTTATGACAGCCAATTTATTTGGCAGCTGGGGACCATCCTTCTATCGTAGTTTATTCTGGATTCCCGGTTTTTCCATGTTCAGAAGTTTTTATGGCGCGTTTTCTAATGCGTTTATATTTTTTTACGCGCTCTTGTTTGGATTTAGCTGTGCTATTGTATTTCGCGAACTACGGAGCCGCGTGATTCTGTACGGATATATCTTACTTTTGGTGGTTCCTTTATTTTATGGAGCGTTCCCTTTGTTTGCCGGAAAAGTGGCCAATATAGAATTAGACGGGGCAGTGCATATGAAAGCTTCCCTCAAACTTAAGCCGGCGTATGGCCAAGTATTACAGTGGCTACGCGAGACCCCACTAGATACCACGCTTCTGCTGTTGCCGTTGGTTAATTTTGATTATCAGGTAATTGAAGGAGAACGGGGTGGAGCGTATGTGGGAGCGCCATCTATTCCGTTTTTAACGGGAAGATCAACCTATGCCGGGCTTGGTACATTTGAATTTAATAAGAGTAAAGTGGCTTCGTATAATGCCATTGCGCAGAAAATAGAACAGCGGGACTATCGTTCGTTGCAGAGGTTGTTTTCTTTTCTTCATATCGGGTTTATTTTTCATAATGCCAGTCCGGAGGTGTATGATAATTTTTTTGGATTTCCTTATTCACCAGTTCTGAAAAAATTGTTTCCCACGGCCGCGGATGTGCAGACCTTTGTGAATGCCCTAGGATATACTAAAGTGTTTTCTGCAGGACCGTATTCAATTTTTTATGATGCAGAATTGTTTGTTCCCCAGTTGTTTATTCCTCGCACTATCATAAAAGTTAGTGCACCGGAAGAAATCGCGACGGTCATTAGTTCCCAGGATTCGTATGATCCGGCCACCGCATTTTATCAAACCGGCGGTAGTCCGGCCAAGCAAATTGATGTTATACCCGGCGGCGTTTTTAATGGACCAGCGCTTGAGTTCAAGAAAATAACTAGCACAAAATATAGAATTAGGGCACACAAAATGACATCTAGTTTTCCTTTGGTATTCGGCGATTATTTTAATGATGGCTGGCGGCTTTATCCGCAGACAGTAAAGCGGCCATCATGTCAGCTATTTAATAAAAATGACATTACTTTTTTTGGCGTCTCCAATGAAGAGGAGAATATCTGGTGTCACGAAGGAATTATCAGTACTAGCGGCCAAGCATTCATTTCACAGCCATACGCTGGCTCGATTCAAAACCAAAACTTGCCGGCCGGAACGATTTTTGAAACTTGGTTCCAACGTCCGCTGTCCGCTTCAGCACACCTTAAGGTAAATGACTACGCCAACTCTTGGTGGGTTGATCTGGAACAATTGAGGAGAGATTTTCCTGACCGGGTGTGGCAAAATATCAATGGGAGTTATGAGGTTGAGTTTATTTTAGAATTTATTCCGCAACGATATTTTTATATAGGAACCGCTGTTTCCCTGCTGACATTTTTTGGGATTGTCGGATATAGCATTAGTGTGTGGGTGAGAAGGAAACGCTTACCGTATGAAACGAATCACAAATAAAATTTTACAGGCAAGCGGAATAATTCGCGTTTTTTTCGCTAATTATATCGGTCGTCTTTTAGTACTCGTGGCAGCCGTACTTATTGGTAGGCACATTTTTTTGTTTGACATTTACGAAACGACTCTTTTGTTATTGTTAATGGGGAGTACGTTGGCGATAGTGCATCCTGCCCTGATCGCTTTTTGCGCAATAGTGATGTTTATCAGCGCGCCATTTTATCATTTGCAAGGAAATATTAATGCGGCCGAGCACGCGGTGGTGTATGGCTATTATTTATTATGGTTGCTGGTGGCACATCAGGCCGGTTTCTGGCTTTGGGAGCGTAGTATAATGATTCGTCGGATGGGAGCAGTGATGCGCAGTCGCGAGCAATCGATCTATTATTTTTTTAGGCGACTCGGTCGGCGGGCTGCGGAAATTACGGTTAAATTTAGCGTCGCCGCGCTACGCCGGGTAGTGCATTTTATATGGCGCAATAAGGCAGAGCTCGCACTGGCGATTGTATTATTTTTTATTCCGTTTTTTTGGTTTCAAAATGGAGAAGCTGATTTTGGCGGCGACTCGTCGCGGTTATATTTTTATGACCCGTTGAATTGGTTGAAATCAATGGGGCTGTATGAAATCAACGCCAGCGGTTTTGACAATCCGAATTTTTTTATTATCCCGTTTCTGCTGTTGTTGCAAGGCCTGAAGTGGCTTTTTAGGAACAACGCATCAACCATGCTGGCGGTGTTTAATGGCATGTTGTTAAGCGGAGCGTTCTTGTCAGTCTATGGCACCGTACGGGTGTTTCTTTCCCATCGTGAAGATAAGCGTTATGTTCGCGCGGCCGCGATCATGGGCGCGCTCTTTTTTGTTTTGTCACAGAGCATAATGTATGGTTGGCAAAAATCTCTTTATACATTCCACCAGATAGCGGTCTATCCCTTGGTGGTGTTGCTGTGGTTAGCGTATATTCGTTCTCGCCGGTTTTTTTATATCTTAGTATCTCTTTTAGTAACCTTCGTATTTTCGGTTAATTTTAGTCTTTACTCGGCACCTTCTTTTTTTAGTTTTTTTATGTTTGCGTTTCCGTTGGTTTCTTTGTATGCCGTTTTTGTAAAACGGAAGAAGGTATGGACGCAAGGGTTTGTATTGTTCCTTGTTTTGTTTCTGTTACTGCACGCCTTCCAGCTTTTTCCTCAACTCGTGTCAATCTCGAATCCCGCAAGTAACATTTACGAAAATTTATTTACCAAACACGGCCAACTTGATCGGGGTTTGAATTATTTTCACGGAGTGCGCTCCATGGTACGGCTTATTTATAATATAGTTGGGTTTACGCAGTATTATCTGTATACGCAAACCGTATCTTCTCTGCCGTTATTGAAAATGTTGTTTACCTTCGGCGTGCAGGTATTATATCTATTTCTTATATTCCCGATCATAATCGTCGGTGGATTTATGATAAGTTTAAAAGAACGCGTCCGGGTAATGCGGCTCGTTTTACTCACCTTGATGTCCCTCCTTTTGATAAGCCTATTCTTCATGACGGCTAATATATTCGGGATTTGGGGACCAAAAATGTATGCAGCGCTTTTTTCTGTCCCTGGATTTTCTATGTTTAGGAGTTTTTATGGTGTCTTTGCTATTGTCTCCGTCTATATACTAGCTCTGACTTTTGGTGTGGCCAGTCACTATGTTTTGGTCTTTTTGCCGCACCGTGTTATGCGCGCCATTTTTATCGGCGGGCTTCTCGTACTGCTTGGTTATAATGGCATTCCTTTTTTTCAGGGAAGTATTGTGAATGTTGTTATGTCCGATACCAAAGGAGTGAAACTTTCCAATCATTTTAGGTCATCACTGGATGAGATGCTGATCCATGTCAGAAATGATACGCTTGATGCTCGAATAGTAACGTTACCCCTAACAAATTTTGGTTATCAGATCATTGATGGTGAATTTGGAGGTGCCTATGTCGGCCCTTCTCCTTTGGGAATGCTCGCCGGGCGGCAGGTTTTTAGCGGATTGGCCTCATTTGATTATCCGCCAAGCTCTGTATTTTCTCAAGAATTTATTCTAGATCGCCTGCGAGTGAAGGATTATCGTACCCTTAATCGTTTGTTTTCGCTCCTCAACGTGGGCTATATATTTTATAATTCAAATCCCGATATATACCTTGATAAATTCATCGGCTGGCCCTACTCAAAAGCAGTGTGGGATGCCTTTCCTCTGTTTGCTGATTTCGATGGCTTTATAAAGCGTTTGGGCTACACCCCTATTTACAGTGCGGATACCTATATATTGTACAATAACCAGGCCTATTTTTTGCCGCATATTTATATTCCTCTCCGCATAAAAAAAGTTGACAACGAAGGTCAAATGAAAGATAACTTGATCAATGATTCGGGCTATGAATTACAAACAGTGTTTTATGTAACGGGTACCGCCGCTGACTCATTGATCGCAAAATTTTCCGATGGGCTGGCGCATCCTCCGATACTTGAGATAAAAAAAATTAACACCACAAAATATCGTTTACTGATTAGTAATATTACTGCGAATTTTCCGCTCATTTTCAGTGAGCCGTTCCACCCTGGTTGGCGGCTGGCTTTGGAGTCGGTAGCCGGCGCGTCAGGGACTGATGGTATAACTGCTTCTAGACAAATAGGGCTCCTCGATGAAAAAAATCACACGCGGGCAAACCAATACGCCAATGGTTGGTGGATTGATCTCAATTATATACGCGATCATTACGGGCAAGCGCTTAAACAAAACGTAGATGGTAGTTATACTATGAACGCAACCCTTATTTTTGCTCCCCAAGAAAATTTTTATACCGGAGCCGCGATTTCTTTACTAGCTCTTATTATTATCGTGCTTCTTACTATTGTGCTCGGCGTCGTGTATGGTATCCAGGCGCGGGGTAGAGTAGCGCAGGGAAAATAACCAATATTTATATGGGACAAGGGCAAGACAGATTCAATAAAATTTTTTTGATCGTTATTGCCGTGGGGATTGCCTACACGGTGCTTCACGTTACGATACTTGAAGCATTTTTAATTATTTATATTGCCACAGCAGTACTTTTTGACTGGAATGGGTCAGTGCCATTATTGGGTGGGATTGTTTTGTACGCCTTTACCAGGATACTAGTCAAGAGCCGTCCCGATTTTAATGCGGGGCAGCTTGAATTGTATAGCTGGTATCTGATAGGAACAGGACTCCTGCTGATGGTATGGAAACGTGTCTTAAATACTCGAGAGCGTATTTTCTTTTGGTTGAAGTCAGTTGTACCCAAGTTGAAGTCAGTTGTACAAATACGGCCACAGATTCATATGCCGAGGATAGTGGTACCGATACCTCGTTTGCGCTGGCATGATTTTTTTTCCAGCTTTAGATTGGCTCGACTGTGGCTGACTCAATTTGTCGCTTCCACCATGCCGTATCTTCGCAATGTATTTAAGCAGGGCGTGGTTTTTACTGGGCGAGTACTAGTGATGGGCAGTCGTTATTGTGTGTTGGAATTTATTAATTTATTTAAGGTGACATGTCAGTATGGCCGGCGAGTGTATCATATCGTTTTTGGTCATTTTTCTCGACGAATGAAGGGCAACATAATTAGCATGGTCGCGGCGTTGTTTATATTGTTTTTCTTTACCAAATTTAATGCCGGTAGTGTGTTGCTTTTACTTTTTGCCTTAGCGATTTTTTTATTCAATCTTGACCGCCGTCTTCCCTTGGCGGCCAGCATCGGATTTTTTTTGGCAACCGCCGGAGCGCTTATTGCTGGCGTTAAAGAAACTATTATCGAAACATTGGTACTATACGCCTATTACTGTATGCTAATAGGAGTCCTGGGAGCTTTGTATACCGGCAGAAAAAAAATAATCCATGATTCGGTTTATTAAACATATTGCGTCAGCTGGTTTACAGCGGATGTCCAAACTATTAGGGAGATGGACAAATCCATTTTTTGTATTTCTGGGACTTACCTTGAGCGTTGTATTGCCGCTTTTTTTCAAGCCGGGCTTTTTGTTTTTGCTTGATTTTGCACCGGTACCCCAGTCATTGTTTCCCGAGGTGATCACGCGCAGCGATTTTTTGTTTCGGGCTAGCTGGTGGTTGTTAGATCTGTTTTTGCCGGGTGGTTTTTTGCAGAAACTTTTTTTGGGAGTAACTTTTTTTATGGCCGGGTTTGGTATGTTTCGTTTTTTGGCCTGGCGCGGAACAGCCGAGAGTAGCTCGTGGGCGCACTATTTTGGAGCATTTCTTTATTTGTTTAATCCCTTTGTATATTCACGAATTCTCGTTGGACAATGGATTTTGATTGCCGCCTATGCCTTGTTGCCTTGGTTTGTCCAGGCGTTTATGGAATTTATCGAACGCCCATCATATCGCGGGGCATGGTTGACTGCTGTGTGGTGGACGGCCATATTTAATATAAATCTTCATTTAGGCGTAATAAGTATTATTTTTCCGATTATTTATGTAATAAGTATCTTTTTCAAAATTCCCACAAAATTTTTTACGCTACCGCGCCTTAGATGCTATCTGGTTTTTATTGTTTTAATGGTTATCGGTAATGGCTATTGGATGGGGCCATTAGTCACCGGCCGTTCCCCAGTTGGTACTTTTGTGTTGACTACCATTAGCGACGTTGATATTTTTTCTTTTTTTACGCGAGCTGATCCAGTCCATGGCGTCATCTGGAATACAGCTGCCATGTATGGATTTTGGGCTGATGATGATGTGCGTTATTTTTCGCAGAAATTTTTTGCGCCATACTGGTTTTATGTTTTCTTTGTTATTTTTGGATTGGTACTATGGGGAATAATTAGTAGCCGTTTGCGGCGGGGGCAGGACAAGGTGGCGGCAATCGCTCTTAGTTTTTCTTTATGGATTACCTTACTTGGTACAGGTATCCTGGCATTTTATGTAGCCGTGGGGGTGGCGCACCCTTTTTTTAAATCGTCGGTTCTTTGGTTATATAATCACGCTGTCTTTTTAAAAGGGTTTAGGGAGCCGCATAAATTTATTGCCCTTTTAGTATTTGTATACTGCGTCTTTAGTGCGGCTGGGGTAGCTGATATTCTGGGTCGTCTCGAGCAGTGGCAGGGACGATCTTGGTGGTGGTTAAAAATGATTACGCCAGGACTGCTTATAGTCATTCCTCTGATGTATTCTCCGGGAATGCTTTGGGGATTTTATGGCCAACTCCGCCCCGCCGATTATCCTAAGAGCTGGTTTGAGGTTGATCGTTTATTGGTTAATGATCAGGCAGAGTTTAAGGCGTTATTTTTGCCCTGGCACCAGTATATTTATCTGGCGTTTGCTAAAACAGTAATTGTTAATCCGGCCGATCAGTTTTTTCACAAGCCAATTATAGCCGGTGATAATATTGAATTTGGTTCTATTTATACGCAAAGCACCCGATCAGAGTCAAAATATATTGAGGCGGATATTCTTGGTAGTCAAGGGAAGTTTGTTAAAATTAAGGGAAAGCCGCCCGAGTTGAGTTTAGGAGAAAAACTAAATCATCTCAATATCAAATACATAATTATGGCCAAGGAATCGGATGCGTTTAATTATACGTTTGTCCAGAATTCTCCCGATATAAAATTGGTGTATGATTCGCCGGAGTTGGCGGTATATCAAAATTTGTTATTCGCGACTGAAACAGTAAATTAGTCAGGTTGATAATAGATTACGCATGACATCTTCCTTTCTTACTATTGATAAGCTTGAAGTCGTGGCCGGCGAGCAAGTGATTTTGCGCAATCTTAATTTGGTAATTGCGCCCGGTGAGATCCATGTTTTAATGGGCCCGAATGGTTCTGGTAAGTCAACGCTGTGTCATGCGCTGCTGGGGCATCCGAGCTATGTGGTGCGTGGGGGCACGATTAAGTGGCAAGACCAAGATTTGTTAACCCTCTCAATCGACGCGCGAGCGCGAGCAGGATTGTTTTTGGCCTGGCAACATCCGTATGAAATTCCTGGTGTGAGTTTACCGCAGTTAGTGCGAGCGGCTCTTAATGCGCGGGCAGATAAAGACAGCCCGTTGACATCACCGGTTGCCTTGGTAAAAACATTAAAAGGATATCTCAAGGATCTCGGGTTGTCGGAAGAGTTTTTAGCGCGTTCTCTGCATGAGAACGCTTCGGGCGGAGAAAAAAAGCGACTCGAGCTGGTGCAACTGTTAATGCTCAACCCGCGGTTGGCCATGCTTGATGAAATTGATTCCGGCGTGGATATCGATGCCCTGCAGATGATGGCAAAAATAATCATGCAGCAGGCGCAATCAGCCAACACGGCGTTTTTGATTATCACGCATTATCCGCGCCTGACAAAGTTTGTCACGCCGCACCAAGTTCATATTTTAAAAGAGGGGGCTATCGTAGCCAGCGGCGGGCCGGAATTGGCCGAACGAGTGGAACGAGATGGGTATGGAGCGTTTGGTATCTAAAACCAGTAAAAATTCGAAATCCTAAGCCCGAAATCAGAAACGGGTTATAACCCCACCCCACCTCCCCTTAGATTAAGGGGAGGAGAGGAGGGGTTACGAATTTGTTTCTAGTTTCGGATTTCGTGCTGCGGATTTTTATTTAGAATGCTGGATTCCGGATCAAGTCCGGAATGACAAAATAATCTCTATGAAAATCATGGCGCATCCTCAAGATAACAATGACACTAGTTTTTTCATGCCGGAGCAGTTTGTGTTTAAGGCGAAAAAGGGCTTGACTGAAGACACGGTGCGGGAAATTTCCGCGCACAAGCACGAACCGGCCTGGATGTTGGAATTTCGTCTCCAGGCGTATCAAATATTTTTGCAAAAACCGCTGCCGCTGTGGGGTGGCGATTTGTCAAAAATTAATTTTGACGACATTTATTATTATCTCAAACCAACCGATCAATCCGAAAAAAGTTGGGACGATGTGCCGCGAGATATCAAAACCACGTTTGATCGTTTGGGTATTCCCGAGGCGGAGAAAAAATTTCTCGCTGGTGTCGGCGCGCAATACGATTCGGGCACTATCTATCACAGCTTGCAGGAGCATTTGCAAAAACAGGGCGTGATTTTTTTAGACACGGACGCGGCTCTGCAACAATATCCGGAATTATTCAAGCAATATTTCGGCACCATCGTCCCCGCGGCGGACAATAAATTCGCCGCGCTCAATTCGGCGGTCTGGTCGGGCGGCAGTTTTTTGTATGTGCCCGCTGGTGTGCACATTGAGTTGCCGCTGCAAGCATACTTCCGTATCAACGCCGAAAAAATGGGGCAGTTCGAGCGCACGCTGATCATCGCCGAAGAGGGTAGTTCGGTGCATTATTCCGAGGGATGCACGGCGCCGAAATATAGTGCCAGTTCACTGCACAGCGCGGTGGTTGAAATTATTGTCAAACGCGGCGCGCGGGTGCAGTACACTACCATTCAAAATTGGGCGAAGAATGTTTATAATTTAGTAACCAAACGAGCACGCGCGTATCAAGATGCCACTATGCTTTGGCTGGACGGAAATTTAGGGAGTTGTGTGACGATGAAATACCCGAGCGTGTATTTAATGGAGCCGGGGGCGCGGGCGGAAATTTTGTCATTGGCGTTCGCGGGATCTGATCAACATCAAGATGCCGGTGGCAAAGTGATTCATGTGGCGCGCGACACCAGCTCGCGGATTATTTCCAAATCATTGAGCAAAGGCAACGGCCGCACGAGTTATCGCGGTTTGGTGCAGGTGCATCCGGGTGCGACGGGAGTGAAGTCGCATGTGGTTTGCGATGCTTTGTTGCTTGATGAAACATCGCGTTCCGATACCTATCCCACCATGAAAATTTATGAACCGGACACCGCGATCGCACACGAAGCCAATGTGAGTAAGTTGAGCGCGGAGAAATTATTATATCTCAAGAGCCGCGGCTTGTCCGAGGCGGATGCGCGCGGATTACTCATCAATGGTTTTTTTGAACCGATCGTGAAAGAGTTACCCATGGAATACGCCGTCGAATTGAATCGCTTGATTGATATGGAAATGGAAGGAGCGGTGGGGTAAGGTAATAATATGCTCATCTCGGCTCACGAACACAAAATAATTATCCAACCCCAAGCCCTTGATGGTGAAATTGTGCTTGAAGCGGAGGCGGATCTCATGTATCTTTTTTTATCGGTGAAAATACGCCGGCTGACGCTTCACTGATTTGTCGGTTGAACGGTCGGGGTGCGCGGGCAAATATTTTTGGATTTGATTTGCGTGCCCAGGGAAGCCATCGTTTGAGTCTGCGCTTAGAGTATGGTGCGGAACAAACCTGGGGTCATGTATGGCTCACGTCAGTGTTGAGCGGTTCGGCAAAAAGCAAAGTTGATGCCATGCTTAAGATGGAGCAAACCGCCACCGGCGCGGATGGTTATTTTGCGCATCATACCTTATTGATTCCGACAAATGAACAAGCTAAACCATCGAGTCATACCCGTCCGGCGTTGGAAATTTTAGCGCACGACATTCGCGCCGGGCATGCCGCCACTACCAGCTCCCTTGATCCGGCTATGCTACTCTATCTGGGCACGCGCGGCATTGCTTCGGTCAGCGCGCGCCGGTTGTTGGTGGAAGGATTTGTGGCTCGTGCCATCACCCGTATTCCCGATCCGACCGCCCGCCAAGCGTGTGAAAAAATAGTCGGTGAGACATTAATGTCATTCTGGACTTGATCCAGAATCCAGTAAGTACGTTTAATTTAAAAAATTGGATTCCAGCTTTCGCTGGAATGACAATTAAGTGAGTCGTAGTTATTATGTCTGATTTCAAATCCCACTTCCCCATCTTCACGCATCACCCTGATCTCGTGTATCTCGACAGCGCCGCCACCACGCAAAAACCAGCGAGCGTGTTGGCCGCGATGCAGGATTTTTATGAGCACACGAATGCCAACATTTATCGTGGCCGGTATGATTTAAGTGAGATGGCCACAGCCCAGTATGAGGCCGGGCGCGATCAAGTTAAAAATTTTATCAACGCGCAGTGGCGTGAAGAAATTATTTTTACTCATGGTACGACCGAGGGGATTAATGCGGTGGCCTACACCTGGGGCGAACAGAATATAAAAACTGGCGATGAAATCGCGCTGACATACTTGGAGCACCATGCCAACATTGTGCCGTGGCTGGAGCTGGCCCGGCGGAAAGGCGCGGTGGTGAAAGCGATTGACATTACGGATGATGGAAATATTGATCTGGTAAGTTTGACGCAGACAATCTCGGCCAAAACCAAACTGGTAGCCGTAACCCATGTGTCTAATGTGCTTGGAACCATCGTGCCGTTGGAGCAAGTTATTGCCCAAGCCAAAGCGGTTGGGGCGCGCGTCTTGGTTGATGCGGCGCAGAGTATTGCTCACTTGCCGGTTGATGTGCAAAACATGGATTGTGACTGGTTGGTTTTTTCCGGACACAAAATGTATGGGCCCACCGGCGTGGGGGTGTTGTATGGTAAGCGTGAGGTGTTGGAGACGATGTCGCCATTTTTGTTTGGCGGCGGTATGATTGATGAGGTTGATTTCCAGCGTGCGACCTGGGCGCCCATTCCGGAACGATTTGAGAGCGGCACGCCGCCGATTGCGGAAGTGATCGGTTTGAGTGCGGCGATTACCTGGCTGCAAACAATCGGCTGGCCGACGATTCAAGCGCATGAGCAAGTACTGTCAACCCGGGCGCGATCAGCGCTGCGCGCACTAGCGGGTGTAGAAATACAAGGCAACAATGATGCGAACGCCAGCGGAGTAATTTCGTTTATTATGCCGGGGATTCATCCGCATGATATTGCCAGTATTGCCAACGAATTCGGGGTGGCCGTGCGGGCTGATCATCATTGTGCTCAACCATTATTGAAACGGCTTGGTGTCTCGGCCATCACCCGCGCCAGTATTGGAATCTATAATGAGTCAAATGATATCGATCGGCTCATTGCGGCGCTGGCGCACGCGCGTAAAATTTTTCATTAAAAACAATTTATGTCATTCCGGACTCGATCCGGAATCCAGACCCCCCAGCTTAATAATTTCCACTACCCAATTTCCAACAAAATGTCCAATGCTTAATGCCAAATTTCATTTTGTAATTATCTGCCTGAGGCGGATCCGCCGCGGGCGGAGAAATTTCATTGGAAATTGGATATTGGAAATTAAACCCGTGGATTAATCTGGATCCCAAATCTAGTTTGGGATGACAACACTATCTATGGACCCCTATCGTGAATTGATTTTGGATCATTATAAGCACCCCCGTAATTTTGGTCGGTTGAAAAATCCGCAGTTGAGCGTGGATCATCGTAATTTTAGTTGTGGTGATGTTATTCATCTGGAACTAGTTTTGGACCATGATCAGCGGATTACCGCGGTGGCATTTTCCAGCGATGGTTGCGCGCTTAGTCGGGCTGGCGCTTCGTTACTAACCGAGCACATTAAAGGTAAACCATTGGCTGAAGCGCAACAGCTTACTGTGCAAGATATTATGGATTTTGGTGGCAGCACATTAAATCACAGTCGCTGGCGTTGCGCGGTGCTGGCTCTGGAAGCATTACAAAAAATTTATTAACAGCATGCTTACGTTAGCGAGCATCATCAAGGCCTTGCGTCAGGTGTGTGATCCAGAATTGGGGAT
Organism: uncultured Gammaproteobacteria bacterium; assembly: GCA_964491085.1. Classification (GTDB taxonomy): domain Bacteria; phylum Patescibacteriota; class Patescibacteriia; order CAZBFB01; family CAZBFB01; genus CAZBFB01. Next base: position 50,147 of record CAZBFB010000046.1, read on the forward strand.
CAATATTATTGATTTAGGTTTAGTGTATGATGTGGTGATAACAGACAATGGATCAGTCACGATTCGATTGACGTTAACCAGTATCAACTGTCCACTGGGGTCGCAAATAATAACCGATATCAAGCAGGTGGTTGGCGTGTTACCGGATTCTCCGGAAATTATCTGCGCGTTGGTATGGGAGCCGGCCTGGAGCAAGTTGATGCTGAGTGAAGTAGCCAAAGCAGAGTTGGGTGTTTATTGATATGTGGACAATTATCCACAGGGGGCTTTGACCATGATTTAATAAATCGTTATAATGGATATATCAACTTGTGTATAAGTCAATTAGTAGAACTTTATTTATTTTAACGAGCCGTATATGAGTGAGAAAATAAAACAATATATAAATGGTCAGGTGGATAGTTTGATGGCGAGTGAAGCCAAGAAGCGTCGTTTTCAAGCCATGGTGGGTGTGGCAGTTATTGTTTTATTTATAGTTAGCTCAATTGTGGTTAACAATGGCGTGCAGGCCTTAAACCAAGCCAATGGTACTTATGGGTATTATGAGAATAACTTTGGTTATAAAGTTACTAGAACTTCTGATGCCTTGCCACGTGCGGTTACTAACTTTACTTGTACTGCTAATGCTAGCACCAGAGTGGTTTGTTCTTGGACGCCACCCAGTCAAACTTTGCAAAGCACCAGTTTTGATAACTTTAGGAAGTATAATATTTACTATTCCACTTCAGACACTACTCCGGATAACGATGATACGCTTTGGACCTCGACAAATGATTCTACCTTGGCTACATTGGCCACCGGCACAACGAGCATTACCGGTTTGACCGCCAGCACCGCCTATTACTTCGCTTTGTACTCAAATGATACTAACTTCAACGATTCAGCTACTTCCAACGTGCAAAGCGCCACCACCCAGGCGACCAGTACTAGCAGTGGTGTAGTTGGCGCTTCGCCTTCTTCTGGCAGTAGCGGTGGTAGTACTAGCACTCCGACGACTACAACCACAACTACTACTACAACGACCACGACTCCTTCTACCACAACCACAACCACGACTCCTTCGAGCACCACCCCCGGCGCCAGTTTGGGAGTTACCACCCAAACTCCGTCCGCGACTGAAGCCCAAGGCGTAGTAGTGCCGACAGAAACATTGCGCGCCGGTAACTTCGCTTACAATGCCGCTCGGGTTGCCAACTTCCAAGTAGAAGCCAAGAGCGCAGTCGTAGTGAAGAATGGTATTGATACCGCGCTGGGTGCTAAAGTGTTCAATACCTTGTTCGTCAAGAATATTGCCAAGGGCAAGCAGTGGTGGGCAACCTATGTCAATGCTTATGTATATGGCGGGTATCCTATCAAAGCCATCAAGCAATCCATCAAGTTTGGCGGCAAGACTGTTCACCCCACACGACCGTGGACTGACTGGAAGAACTCGGCTGACTACAAGGCCTATATCAACCGCTAAGCTCTCTCCTGAAGTAATTAAACCGCTCCGACTCACGTCGGAGCGGTTTTACATTATGGTATTCTGTCTGCGATCGTCAGCGTCAAGTCCGCGTTAGTCCGCGGCGGCGTTCTCGCCGCACGTTTTGACCGGCTTCGTTAAACGCGATAGAATGTAATTATGCCGCGCTACCGCGACTGGCGACGGAATGATAAAGACAGAACGAGCCGAAGTGAACAGATCGGTATTGCCGTTGCCACTAAACTTGTTCTGGGAATGTTTCAGGCATTGCGTTTTTTTAAGTGGTTCATCGCCGCTCTTTTTTTGTTGATGCTGTCACTGCTTAAATCGATTGCCCAGTGGACATTTAGTCACTTGTTGTTTCCGCTGTATCGTCAGGCGCGTGCCATGCAACATTGGTTCACCAACCATATGGGCGGCCACCATCATTTGATTATTCGGTTGGTATCGCATCGTTGGTTTTTGCGTATCATGGCTGTTACGGCGGTGATTGCACTAGTAGGTTGGAATCAATTTGATCGCGCCATCCGCGCTGATGCGTATGGGGAGGATATGCCGGTAGATTTGTTGGTCCAAGCCGAGGAGGATGTCTTGATTGAAGAAATACAAACAGCCACCAGGACTACACTTACTACTGGCACCTTACTTGATGATTCATTGTCAGCCCAGTTCGGTGCGGAAGGGACAGATGATTTAGCCCCAGAGCCGAGTACGGCTACCATTACCGCGGATTCAACCGCGCTTTTGAAACCAGAAGTGAGTAACCTGGGCGCACCCGCCACCCGCACCGAACCAATTACCTACGTGATTGAAGCTGGTGACACGATCGGTTCCATTGCGGAGAAATATGGTATTTCCGTTAACACCATTATGTGGGCCAATAAGTTGACGGCACGCAATGTTCTACGGCCCGGCGCCTCACTAAAAATTTTGCCCACATCTGGCATCGGGCACAAAATTGTCCGCGGCGACACCCTGCAATCCGTGGCAAAAAAATATAATGTCGCCATCAATCAGATCCAAGAATTCAACGGTCTCGCGGCTGGCGCCAAACTCACTTTGGGACAAGAATTGGTTATACCGGGCGCTAGGCCGTTACCACCGCCGGCGCCGCCACGCCGTCCGATTGAGCCGGGTATTCTTGATCAAGTGATTATTCCTAGTGGCAAAGGCATGATGTGGCCTCTTGCTTCACGACGCGTAACGCAGTATTATAATTTTCGACATCATGCCATTGATATCGGCGCACCCACCGGCTCACCAGTTTACGCCGCTGATGATGGTATAGTAGAAATTGCTCGGCCTATCGGTTGGAATGGCGGCTACGGCAAAATGCTGGTCATTAATCATGGCGGCGGGTTGAGCACTCTGTACGCGCACAACTCACAATTATTAGTTAAGCTGGGGGAGCGAGTGAGCAAAGGTCAGGCCTTGGCGTTTTCCGGTAATACTGGCCGTTCCACCGGACCGCATCTGCACTTTGAGGTTTGGATTAATCGTATTCGTCAGAACCCCTTGTCGTATGTCCGTTAGGTTTATTTATTTTTTCTCCCTCTTGTAATCAAGGGCGAGGTGAGATGGGGGATAGTTAAAGTTGAGTATGAAATCATATAACCACAAAACAATCGAACCAAAATGGCAAAAACGCTGGGACGAAGCGCAGATTTTTGCCGCTAAAAATTTTGATTCACGGCCTAAATTTTATGGCTTGATCGAATTTCCGTATCCGTCCGGCGAAGGACTGCATGTGGGGCATCCGCGTTCCTATACAGCCATGGATATTATCGCACGCCAGCGCCGTATGGCCGGAAATAATGTTTTATATCCAATCGGTTTTGACTCATTCGGCTTGCCCACCGAAAACTATGCCATAAAAACCGGTCGTCCGCCGGCCGAGATTACGCGAGAGAATATTGCTAACTTTACGCGCCAGTTGAAAAGTATCGGATTTAGTTTTGATTGGTCGCGGGTAGTAATTACGAGTGAGCCAGAATATTACCAGTGGACCCAATGGATTTTTTTGCAGTTGTTCAAGCATGGTTTGGCGTATAAAAAGAAACAACCGATTAACTGGTGCTCGTCTTGTAAGATTGGCTTGGCGAACGAAGAGGTGGTTGATGGTAAATGCGAGCGTTGCGGTACACCGGTGGAACAACGCAATAAAGAACAATGGATGTTGGCAATTACCAAATATGCTGATAAATTATTGGCTGGTTTGGATACGGTTGATTATATTGAGCGCGCCAAAGTCCAGCAACAGAATTGGATCGGCCGAAGCGAAGGCGCGGAAATTGAATTTTTGCTTATCGCTCGCGGACCAACGCGGACTGGTACGCGGACCAACGCAGACCAATTTCTGCGTAAGTCAGCGTCAAGTCAGCGTGAGTCTGCGACTTTGACTTCAGTCAAAGTATTCACGACGCGACCGGATACATTGTTTGGCGTGACGTATTTGGTATTGGCGCCGGAACATGAATTGATTGCACAACTACAAGCGCAAATTTCAAACTGGCCGGAAGTTCAAAACTATATTGAGCAAGTAACAAAGAAATCCGAGCAAGAACGCATGGCCGAAGATCGGCAAAAAACCGGTATGGAATTAAAAGGAATTATGGCTATCAATCCGGCCAATAACGAAGAAATTCCGGTGTGGGTCGCTGATTATGTATTGGCCAGTTATGGGACCGGCGCGATTATGGCCGTACCGCAACATGATGCCCGCGATCGCGAATTCGCGGAAAAATTTAATTTACCGATTGTTGACCGACCGTTAGTTTCGAGTGATGAGATTATTCATAAAGTCGGCGGCACAAAAACCGTTAAGTATAAACTTCGCGACTGGGTTTTTTCGCGCCAGCGCTATTGGGGCGAGCCGATTCCGCTGGTTTTTTGTGAGAGCTGTAAAGATTGGATTCCTTTGCCGGAGGATCAATTGCCGTTGGTATTGCCGGCGGTGGAAAAATATCAGCCCACGGATACGGGTGAATCACCGTTGGCGGCTATGACGGATTGGGTGAACACAACCTGTCCTCGTTGTAACGGGCCAGCCCGACGCGAAACCGACACCATGCCTAACTGGGCGGGTTCAAGTTGGTATTACCTTGCATACACCATGCAAGGAATTTCCAATTTCCCCGCTTCGACTCGTCGAAGGCGAGGCGAGCAATTTCCAATTTCTAACTATAAGGAAATATTTAAGTATTGGCTGCCCGTTGATTGGTACAACGGTGGTATGGAGCACACGACGTTGCATTTACTGTATTCTCGTTTTTGGAATGAGTTTTTGTTTGACATCGGCGTAGTGCCGGTATTCGAGCCGTACGCCAAGCGTACTTCGCACGGTATGATTTTGGCGGAGAATGGTGAAAAAATGTCCAAGTCGCGAGGCAATGTGGTAAATCCTGACACGGTGGTCAAAGAGTTGGGTGCGGACACTTTGCGCGTCTATGAAATGTTTATGGGTCCGTTTGCCGATGCCGTTCCGTGGAGCACCAAAGGCATAATTGGCTTGCGCCGCTTTTTGGAACGCGTCTGGCGATTGGGTGCTGTTGTCATTCCCGCGGAGGCGGGAATCCAGGCGGATGATTTTTTGTTGCATCAAACCATAAAAAAAGTCAGCGCGGATATCGAGGCCATGAAATTCAACACAGCGATTTCCCAGATGATGATTTTGGTGAATGCCTGGACGAAAGACGGCGTGTCGTCACGCCCTGCCTGGCTTGATTTTTTAAAATTATTAGCCCCGTTCGCGCCGCACCTGGCGGAAGAATTATGGGAACAAGCCGGTGAGACGGGATTTATTTCGCTGGCCGCATGGCCAAAGTATGATCCGGCCAGAATTATCACGGAAACGGTTACGCTCGTGGTGCAGGTGAACGGTAAAGTCAGAGCCACCATCATCGTACCGACCGATGTCCCGGAAACGGAATTGATCGCCCGCGCCCGCGCCGAAAAAAATGTTCAGCAGTGGTTGGCAGAACTTGAGCCAAAGAAAACCGTCGTGATCAAAGGCCGCCTGATAAATTTTGTCGTTTAAGTTTTCCACTCTTAAGGTAAGAGGGGATTAAGGGGAGTTATGAATTTACGAAACGATATCCAATCGCGTGCCCGAATTGCCGGCTTGACCCCTAATAAACTAAAAGGTCAGCATTTTTTGGTTGACGAACGAATACGAGACCGGGTATTAGCGGCCGCCATCCCCCACCTAACCTCCCCCTTGAGTACAAGAGGGAGGAAAGAATTAATTTTTCCTCCCTCTTCTCGAGAAGGGGGAGGCCAGGTGGGGGATGTCCTCGAAATCGGTCCCGGGCTTGGCGTTTTGACGGATGAATTAGTAAAACACGCTCGGCAGGTTGACGCCGTCGATATTGACGAGCAGGAAGTCATGTTTTTGCGCAAGCGTTATGTTGATAACAAAAATATCACCATTCATCATCAAGACGCCCTCGACTATGCGCCACTCGCCACCGGCTATTCGCTCATATCCAATTTGCCATACGAAATCACCACGCCGTTTTTGTGGCGCTATCTTTTGGAACTGCCGCTCAATCAGCGCCCGCAACAATTAGTGCTTCTGATTCAAAAAGAAGTGGCTGATCGCATACTGCAGAACAAGCCGCCGTTTAATCCGTTGGCGTTATTGGTACAATGGTTCGGCGAGGCCAAGCGCGTAATGAATGTTTCGCGTCACGCCTTTTGGCCCGAGCCGCGCGTTGAGGGAGCGGTGATAAAAATTACTCGTCAGGCCGATCTGGCGGATCCGGGCAAACTATTTGCATTAATCCGCGCCGGTTTTTCTCACCCCCGCCGTCAACTGGCAGTCAACCTCCGCGCCGCCGGCTACGCTCCCGCTGATATTACCCCTGCCCTCACCAACATCAACCTTCCCACTCTCGTCCGCGCCGAAGCGCTCGATCTGCCCGCCTGGCAGGCGTTTTCCCACAGTTTACCCGGACGCTCTTGATAGTGTGTAAACTCTGTGCTAGAGTGGACGGCATGACTTTGCGTAAAGAGGCCACCACCCTTTCCGTGCGCGGGGCGCGGGTGCATAATTTAAAAAATATTTCGCTTGACCTGCCTAAGGGCAAGTTAATCGTGTTCACCGGTTTGTCCGGTTCGGGAAAATCCAGTTTGGCGTTTGATACGATTTATGCCGAAGGTCAGCGGCGTTATGTTGAATCACTGTCGGCGTACGCGCGGCAGTTTTTAGGTTTGGCGGACAAACCCGATGTTGATCAAATTGACGGCCTGTCGCCTACGATTGCCATTAACCAAAAAGCCCTATCCGCCAATCCGCGTTCCACCGTCGGCACCATTACGGAAATTTACGATTATTTGCGTTTGCTCTATGCGCGGATTGGCCAACCGCACTGTCCCCAGTGCGGCCAGCCGGTCGTTAAGCAAACCATTGATCAAATCGTTAAGCGAGTATTCGCTGGCGCGAGCGGTAAAGAAGTAATTATTTTGGCGCCGATGGTCCGTAGTCAAAAAGGCGAACATAAAAAAGTGCTGGAAGTAACCCAGCGCGTCGGTTATGTGCGGGTGCGCATTGATGGCGACATCATGACGCTGGAAGAAGCGCGCGGCCTAACGCTTGATAAGCAAAAAAAACATTCCGTTGATATTGTGGTGGATCGATTAGAAGCGAGTGCGGGCGAACGCACGCGCCTCACCGAATCATTGGAAGCGGCGCTGGATTTGGGTAATGGTTTGGTCATGGTGGCGCGCGCTGGCGCGGATGATATGATTTTTTCTCAACACTTTGCTTGTCCCGAGTGCCAAGTGGATTTACCAGAGCTGTCACCGCGCAGTTTTTCATTCAACTCACCCTATGGCGCTTGTCCGGTTTGTACTGGCTTGGGCACTAAACTCGAAGTTGATCCGGCGCTGATCGTGCCCAATCGGCGTTTAACCTTGGCCGAGGGCGCTGTTCGTCCTTGGAGTCGTTCGCTGGCGACCGCTGGTTGGCAAATGGACGCGCTGGAGCGCATGGCGCGAGCGGAGCACATTCCGCTCGATGTGCCCTGGCAAAAATTAACCAAGGCCCAACAAGACGCCGTCCTGTCGGGCACTGGTATCACGGCGGGTATCGAGTTTGAAGGCGTGATCCCAAATCTTGCCCGGCGCTGGAAAGAAACTGAATCAGATTACACCCGTTCGGAAATTGAAAAGTACATGCGTATTCAAGAGTGTCCGAGTTGTCGCGGTAAGCGTTTACAGCCAGTGGTGTTGGGCGTTATGGTGGGCGGAAAAAATATTACCGCGGTAACCGCGCTCACGGTGCGCGACAGTCGCCAGTTTTTTAATGACTTGGCCAAACCAACCTCCACCCTCACTAAACGCGAGCGGGAAATAGCGCGACAAATTTTAAAAGAAATTTCTGCTCGTTTAACATTTTTAGAAAATGTCGGCTTGGCCTATTTGACCGTTGATCGTTCGGCCGCCACGTTATCCGGCGGCGAAGCGCAACGCATCCGCTTAGCCACGCAGATCGGCTCGGCCTTGACCGGCGTGTTGTATGTGCTGGACGAACCGACGATTGGCTTGCACCAACGGGATAACGCCAAACTGATTGTTACGCTGAAAGAATTGCGCGACCTTGGCAATACGGTGATCGTAGTAGAGCACGACGAAGAAATGATCGGGACAGCGGATCATGTAGTAGATATTGGTCCGGGCGCAGGCGAGCACGGCGGAGCTATTGTGGCACAGGGCACGCCAGCCGAAATCAAGCGCAATCCCAAATCTATTACCGGCCGTTATTTGTCCGGCAAAGATTCTGTGCCCATACCCGAGAGTCGCCGTTTGGGCAGTGGTAAAAATTTAGTGGTCAAGGGCGCCAGCGAACATAATTTGCGTAATTTGGAGGTCGCCATTCCGCTCGGTACATTTACCTGTTTGACCGGTGTGTCCGGGTCTGGCAAATCAACCTTAATGATAGATATTATTGCCAAGGCCTTAACGCATACATTTTATCAATCGCGCGCTTTACCGGGCAAACATAAATCCATTAATGGTATTGAACACATCAACAAAGTAATTCACATTGATCAATCACCAATCGGTCGTACTCCGCGTTCCAATCCGGCGACGTATACGGGAATTTTTACCGGTATTCGTGATTTGTTCACGCAAGTGCCCGAAGCAAAAATTCGCGGCTATAAAGCCGGGCGGTTTTCTTTCAATGTTAAAGGCGGGCGGTGTGAGGCCTGCGCCGGTGATGGTTTGGTGCGCATTGAAATGCAATTTTTGCCAGATGTGTACGTTGAATGTGAAGTGTGCCGGGGTCAACGTTATAACAAAGAGGCGCTCGAAATTCATTATCGCGGTAAAAATATTGCGGAAGTGTTGAACCTGACCGTGGAAGACGGTTGTGATTTTTTTGCCAAGATTCCGGCGCTCTACGATAAGCTGGCCGTGTTGGCCGAGGTTGGTTTGGGTTATATGAAACTTGGGCAATCTGCCACTACCTTATCCGGCGGTGAAGCTCAACGCATAAAGTTGGCGACGGAATTATCGCGCCGAGCGACTGGTCGGACGATGTATTTGCTTGATGAACCAACCACTGGTTTGCATTTTGCCGATGTGCGGCGCTTGCTGGGTGTTTTGCAAAAATTAGTGGACAAGGGCAACACGGTGCTCGTGATTGAGCATAATCTGGATGTGATTAAGTGCGCTGATTGGTTGATTGATTTGGGTCCAGAGGGAGGAGAGGATGGCGGTCAAATTATGGCCGAAGGCACACCCGAACAAGTGGCGCGCGTTACAAAAAGTTACACCGGGCAGTATCTCAAAGCGATTCTGAAAAAATAAGCGGAGCGTTGTATCCAGCTATCTGTCCGCCGGTCGGCTTGGCCGTTTTTTGTTTGGCAGGGGTGTCGGCGCGTGCTATGCTATAATCATGAAACACCCGGTTGATCAGGCCATAATTCGCACGATTGTGTGGTTTGATTTGTTTGATTTCCCGCTTTTGCCGCTGGAAGTCGGCCGATTGTTATATGGCGGCCCGGCGCATGTTACCAGCGAACAGGTGTTTACACGGCTGGAGCAGAGTCCCTATCTCCAGCGCCATTTGGAAACGACAGACGGATTTTATCATCGGCGCGGTCGGGGGAGCATTGTGGCCATCCGTAATCAGCGTTACGCCACCACCAAGCGGCATCGCGAGCAGTGGCGTTTTCGGTTAGCGCTTAATCTGTTGCGTTGCGCGCCATTTGTGCGATTTGTGGCTCTAGGTAATTCCGCGGCCTATGGCAACGCGCGCGCTTCGAGCGATCTTGATTTATTTATTGTTGTGCAAGACGGCTCGCTCTACACCGCGCGTTGGTTTATTACCGCGCTCTTTCAGGCGATCGGTATTCGTCGTCATGATCGGCGAGTGGCTGGTCGCGCGTGCTTGTCATTTTATGTCACTGAAACCGGTGCGGCTTTGTCGCCGTTATTATTGCCCGGCCAAGATCCATATTTTACCTTTTGGGCTGGTTTGCTGTGGCCATTATTTGACGCTGGCGGTCAAGCCCAGGTCAAGCGTTTAAACAATTGGCTGGGTGCGATTTTTCCGACCGAGCTGTTTGTGTGGTCATGGTCACCTGATTTATTGACGGACTCGCGCGTTTCGCGTTTTATTCGTACTAGTTTGGAATATATTTTATCAGCTCCGCGCGCGCATACCTGGCTCGAGCGAATCAGCGAACGCGTTCAGCAGTGGAAAATGAAACGTCATCCGTGCGCGCGGGCGCGCCAGCCGAATGCGTCGGTGGTGATATCATCAACCGTGTTGAAATTTCACGAAGACGACCGCCGCCATGAACTCCGCCGTCGTTTTTTCTCCCAACTCCGCCGCTACGGCGCGGTGTGATCAAATAGTAACACGTAATCCGTCCGCCTCGGATCGACCGAGTCGAGACGGGTAACTCGTAACTGGTACAATAGCAACATTCATTTTTTCCTCCCTCTTCACCAGAAGGGGGAGGATTTAAGGTGGGGGATTTTTCTGCGACAGTCGGCGTTAAGTCGGCATCAGTCCGCGCCCACCCCAGTGGGGTGGGACTTGACAGGGAGTTTTTTATCGCTTAAACTGATTTTGATAGAGCTAGCACTCGACTGTCGCGAGTGCTAAAAGTGGCTATTTAGTATTAGTTTTAATGTATTTAGGGCTATGCAAGTCAAACCCTTACATGATCACCTTTTGGTGAGACCTCTTGAAGAGGATCGGATTACAGCCAGCGGGATTGTTTTACCCGATACGGCTAAGGAAAAAGCGGAAAAAGGCGAAGTAGTGGCAATCGGCCCGGGCAAAATGCTCGAGTCCGGAGCGCGCGCGACCATGTCAGTTAAAGTCGGTGACAAGGTCATGTTTAAAAAGTACTCTCCCGATGAAGTGAAAGTTGATGGCAAAGAATACTTCATTATCGCGGAGTCGGATGTATTAGCAGTATTAGAATAATTTTATGGCAAAGCAAATTATTTACGATGAGCAAGCCCGGGCGGCGATTCGTCGCGGGGTGGATAAGTTAGCTAACGCGGTTAAAGTAACATTAGGGCCGCGTGGTCGTAATGTGGTAATCGACAAAGGTTTTGGCGCGCCGACCGTTACCAAAGACGGCGTGTCCGTGGCCAAAGAAATCGAACTCGAAGATAAATTCGAAAATATCGGCGCCGAGTTAGTCAAAGAAGTGGCCAGTAAAACCAACGATGTGGCCGGCGATGGCACCACTACCGCCACGCTGTTGGCGCAAGCTATCGTGAGTGAAGGATTAAAAAATATTACCGCCGGCGCTAATCCGATGGTGGTGAAGCGGGGGATTGAAAAATCCGTCGCGGCGGTAGTGAAAATGTTGAGCGAAAAAATTTCCAAGACCATTTCCAACGACGATGAAATCGCGAACGTGGCGGCGATTTCGGCCAATGATCGCGAGATCGGCGAAAAAATTGCCGAAGCGGTTAAAAAAGTTGGTAAAGACGGCGTGGTGACCGTTGAAGAAGGCCAGAGCTTTGGGATTGAATTGGAACATGTTGAAGGCATGCAGTTCGATAAGGGATATGTGTCTCATTACATGATCACCAATTCCGATCGCATGGAATCAGAATACAACGATCCGTATATTTTGATTACGGATAAAAAGATTTCTTCGATTCAAGATATTTTGCCCGTGTTGGAAAAAGTGGCTCAAGGCGGTCGTAAAGAATTGGTCATCGTGGCCGAAGACATTGACGGTGAGGCCTTGGCTACATTGGTGGTGAACAAATTGCGCGGCACGTTCAACACACTCGCGGTTAAAGCTCCGGGATTTGGCGATCGGCGCAAAGCCATGCTTGAAGATTTAGCCGTGCTGACCGGTGGTAAGGTGATCTCGGAAGAAGTTGGTTTAAAATTGGAAAACACCCAGCTCGAAGATCTCGGTCGGGCGCGACGGGTTATTGCCACCAAAGAAACCACCACAGTGATTGAAGGCAAAGGTGGTGAGGCCGCGTTGAAAGCGCGCGTGGCGCAGATCCGTGCCGAGCTGGAAGCGACGGAATCTGATTTTGACAAAGAAAAATTGCAGGAACGGCTGGCGAAAATGTCCGGCGGCGTGGCAGTGATGAAAGTTGGTGCCGCCACGGAAACTGAAATGAAAGAAAAAAAGCATCGTATTGAAGACGCGATTCAAGCGACCAAAGCCGCCATTGAAGAGGGAATTGTGCCGGGCGGCGGCGTGGCTTTGATTCGAGCGATTAGTGCGTTGGCAGATTTAAAATTAGAAGGTGAAGAATTGATTGGTCAGCGCATTTTACAGCGCGCCTTGGAAGAGCCGGTGCGTCAAATTGCGTTCAACGCCGGTAAAGACGGATCGGTCGTGGTTGATGAAGTAAAAAAGCGCAAAGGCAATGAGGGTTACAACGCGGCCACCGACACGTTTGAAGACATGGTGGCGGCCGGCATTATTGATCCGACCAAAGTAACGCGTACCGCTTTGCAAAACGCGGCCTCAATCGCGGCGCTCATGCTCACTTGTGAAGCGATTGTTACAGATATACCAACCAAGAAAGACGAGGCCGGCTCGGGTGCTGGTGCCGGCATGGGGATGTATTAATGCGCGAAGCGCATTCGCTGACTAACGCTGACTTTACGCAGACGGTCGCGGACAAATATTCCGAACCAAACAAAAAAAGAGCCCGGGGTCGGGCTCTTTTTTGTTATTCTTCGAGTAGTGTTGAGAAATTTGTTTCCTCCCTCTTGTAATCAGGGGGTCGAGCGGTGGAAAGCAGGCAAACTGCTTTGCCTGCGAACCGCGAGACGGGCTTGGTGATGTCGCAGACCGCGAAGCCCCGGGACGGTGAGGTGGGGGACAATTACGAGTTACCAGTTACAGTTTACCCGTCTCGACTCGGTCGATCCGAGGCGGACGGATTACGCCCCAAGCATAGCTTGACTTTTCCACACCCGTCTGCTATAGTGTTTTATAAGTTTGTACTTCGAAAACTAACCTACAAAAA
>CAZBFB010000047.1:0-3494 GCA_964491085.1 uncultured Gammaproteobacteria bacterium
GATGTCCGCCCACGGGAACGACCGTCCGTCGCAGACGCACTTCTGCGCCTGGCAGGTAAACTCCGCCTGCGTCTCGGAAACGCCGGGCACGCTATTCTCCGTCGGCTCGTCATCCTCGAGCCGAGAGATGAACGGCCGGAGCGGCGCGACCATGTTGCGCTCGTACCGCGCAGCTTCAATCTCCTCATGGCTCACGAGCTTGAGCCGGCGCACTTGGGCGCAGAGCGCGCACGCGCCCTTTGTCTTGACGCCAGTGAGCGTCTTGACATCAACGAACCCCTCGACGGGGTTCGTGCGACAAAAATCACACTTCTCCGACAACGACAACACGACCGACAAATCCTGAGCCATGACTCACCTCTCTGATATCCGGGAGTTTTGTCAAAAAACAATTCGTCCAGAGGACGATCGGCTTAAATAGCCCAAAATATCTCGCCAAAACCCGGTTATTTGGCTTGACTTATAATGATAGCAGATATCCCAATAATTGTCAATCTTTCGTAAACAATAAAATATCGGTATCATATATACATTAAAAAATAAAATTACTACCATGCCCTCGCTTGATAATCCAGAACAACCCTCGGCCAGCAAAACGCCGCCCAAAAATCCAGAGCGGCAAGTCCACAAGATCGTGATTGATCGCGATCTGTGTATTGGCGCGGCCAATTGTATGGCGATCGCGCCGGAAGCGTTTCAACTTGATAGCGAAAACAAAGCCGTTATCAGCGGCACCTGGGATGAAGCCACGGATGAAATTCTGCGCCAAGCCGCGGCCGTATGCCCCACCAAAGCCATCATGCTCTACAACAAACTCCGTAAAGAAATAAAATTTGAATAATAAAACAGCGGCCACCGGGCCGCTTTTCTAATTTCCTACTGAAGCTACTGCACCTACTGAAGCTATCACCCCCCTACCCTTCTGTGCGCGCGCAAATAAGCGCGGTGTTTTTTTTGTTCAGCCATAAATGACCGCCGCTTTAAACCGTGTTTTTTAATCAGTTGCGCCGCGTGCTCCCCACCCAAAAAGTGCGGCATCACCACATAGGTCGCGCCCGCGCGATAATATGCTTCCGCGTCATTAATCTGCTGCGCCACCACCACTTTAATCATGGCCTTATGAGCCGAGCGCGCGTGGTGCAGTAATGTCATGGTTGTTTCAAAATCCGGAATAGTTGAAATCATCATCTGGGCTGACGCAAAATCAAGTTGTGCCAACAATTCGCCATCATCCGCGTCGCCGTAACGACACATTACCCCCTCCCGTTCCAACCGTTTGATCACCTCCGGATTAAAATCAATCACCAATAATCGCCGCCGCTGACGCTTAATCGTTTTGACCAAATCAAACCCAATGCGATTGTAGCCGAACAACAACACTTCATATGACTCGGGCGCTAAAACTTGGCTGGCGCGCGCATGTTTACGTTCAAATATGAATAACAGCGGCGCAAATCCTAAATACCAAATCTCACCATACGCGATCATATAAGATGATATACCCATGGTAATTAATGCCACCAAGGTGATTAACGGCAAAAGCACGGACGGCAAATAGCCCAACGCAACCCCGGAGCCGATCAAGATCAAGGAAAACTCACTCACCTGTGCCACAGTCAACCCCGCCATAAAACTGGTACGCTGCTTGTAGCCCAACGCTCCCAAAATTATCATGGTGATCAAGGGATTACCAATCAAGACAAACAACGAAAGCACGATAGCGAGCGGCATCATACTTACCCACGCGGCCGGGTTGACTGCCAAGCCCAGCGACACAAAAAACAAAATCAAAAAGAAATCCCGCAACGGCCGCACTTTGGCGCTAATCTCATATTGATAAGGCGACAACGCCAAGGCCACACCAGCGGCTAGTGCCCCAATCTCAAAAGAAAAACCAAATAACGTGAACACCGCCGCCACGGCAAACAACCATGCCAGTGAAAATAAAAATAACGCCTCTTGCGACCGCGCCACCAACCAATCCACGCGCGGCAAAACGTAACGCACCACCAGCCACAATATCAAACCCAATAAAATTCCGTTCATCAGCAAGTTCACGGTTGCCATACCAATTGATTCACCGTGCGCGCGAGCGGCTACCAGCATGAGCGAGACGATCGCTACCAAGTCCTGCACCAACAAAAAACCGATTGAAATACGACCATAAAGCGTGTCTAAGTCGCCTTTATCCGCCAACATTTTCATAATCACGATCGTGCTAGAAAATGTCAGCCCGAGCGCCATGAAGCCAGCGGAAATTGGTGTGAAACCAAAATAGCGCAACAAAAAGAATCCCGCCAGCGCGGTGAATATGATTTGTCCCAAACCAGTGACCACGGCGACCGCACCAACTTCCCGCACCGCGCGCGGATTTAAATTAAGACCGACGATGAACAACAAAAACGCCACCCCAACATGCGCCAACTCCTGAATCGTACCAACCGACCTCACCAAACCCAACAACGCCGGACTGACCAACACACCGGTAATAATGTAACCAGCGATCAAGGGCTGACGCAACGCGCGCATGACAATCGAAACAACCGCCGCCACTATGATGATTGCACCTAATTCAAAAAAGATGGACATGATTTCAGTATATCATAATTTTTAGTTATAAAAAATGATTTAAGGCGTAAGATGAATGAGTTTAGTGGCAAGCTTCGGCCTAGCTAACCACTGCTGTGCCAGGCCAGCGATGTGCGGGGTTTGATCAGTCAAACAAACTTCGAGTGTGCCGTTCGTACTCACTGATTTGTACAACGCGGGATGCTCGCGCAAATACATAATCACTTCCTGCGCGACCGAATCAGCCGGATCAATCAATTTTACCCGCCGCCCCATGACTTGGGCGATTACGCCGCGCAAAAACGGGTAATGGGTGCAACCCAAAATCAACGTGTCCACGCCACTCGTTTTGAAATTCTGTAAATAATGTTTGGCAATGCGTTTTGTCTCCGGCTGGTCACTCCACCCTTCTTCGACCAGAGGAACAAAGAGCGGACAAGCGCGGGATAAAATACAAACCCCCACCTCACCTCCCCCTGGTTTCAGAGGGAGGAAAGAATTAATTTTTTCCTCCCTCTTCAGTAGAAGGGGGGGATTAGTTGGGAAATTTTTAAGTAGTCGCTCATAAATTCCACTCGCGATCGTGGCGCGAGTACCAATCACGCCGATCCTGCCCTGCGTGGCCACGCGCGCCGCACTCACTGCCGGCGTAATCACTTCAAACAACGGCACATCCGGAAATTCTTTACGCAAACCATCAACCGCCACCGCTGACATCGTATTACACGCCACCACCAAAACAGTTGCGCCCGCGTTCACCAAATAACGCGCATCTTCCAACGCGTAACGCCGAATCGTTTCCGGCGACTTGGTGCCATACGGCAACCGCGCCGTATCGCCCAAATACAAAATATCGAGCCGAGGATCAAGCCGACGCAAGGCGCGAACAACCGTTAATCCGCCAATACCGGAATCAAAAATACCAA
>CAZBFB010000048.1:0-8750 GCA_964491085.1 uncultured Gammaproteobacteria bacterium
GTATGGCCCTTCCGGAAATTCAACAAATCAACGAGCTGTTAAAAAACAGGCAAAAAATACTAATCACCTTCAAAGAGCAATATACCGCCGACGCGCTAGCCAGCGGCCTGGCCTTATCGTTATATTTGCGCGCGCACGGCAAAGATATTACCGTGGCCGCTCATGGTTTCAAGCTCCACGATCATCACAAATTCTTGCCGGAAACCGACACGGTCAAACCAAACCTGAACGCGCTCAAAAAAGTTGTAATCTCCCTGGACATTGCCAAAAAACCGGTGCGTGATTTTTCCTACAATGTAGAGGGTGGCAAGCTAAATATTGTTTTAACGCCAGAACGCGAACCGCTCACGCCCGAAGATATCACCACGCACCATGAGGACTATCCATTTGATTTGGTCTTTGTGCTCGACACGGACGACTTCGAAGCGCTCGGCGAACTCTATAACAACAATACCGAATTTTTCTACCATGTGCCCGTCGTCAATATTGATCATCATGCCACCAACGAACGCATGGGACAAATCAACGTGATTGACGTCACCGCTTCCTCAACCTGTGAAATTGTCTATCGTCTGTTACGAGAACTTGATCAACAGGCCATCACGCCTGACGTGGCTACCTGTTTACTGTCCGGTGTGGTGGCAAAAACTAATTGTTTCAAAGACAATAAAATCACGCCGAAATGTTTGGCCATGGCGTCAGAATTGATCCACGCCGGCGCGCGTCGTGAAGAAATAATTAAAAATCTATACCAATACAAAACAGTCAATACTTTGAAACTTTGGGGTCGCGTGTTAGCGCGCTTAAAAGAAACGCGCCAACAAACCATATTATGGTCACTCGTAAAAACCGATGATTTCATCCAATCACAAACGGCCGCCGAGGATCTGGATGGTGTAATTGATGAGCTCGTTGCCAACATACCAACTGCCGAGCTCGTGATAATAATTTACGAACAAGGGGCGGACAGTCATATGATGGTGCGCAGTTTATCACCCCAGTGGGAAGCCACCGCGCTCTTCCACCTGTTCAATCCGATCGGCAACAAAAGCGCGGTGCACATACGTCTACAAAATACTTCACTCATCATGGCTGAACAAAAACTCCTGGATATTATAAAACCTTCCTAGCTATTGTCATTGCGAGGAGCTCGAGCGACGTGGCAATCTCAACTGCCAACTTAAACACAGATTGCTTCGCTCCGCTCGCAATGACATAATAATAAGAGTGCGGCGGGTCAGTAGCTCAGTTGGTTAGAGCAGTCGGCTTATATCCGACCGGTCGATGGTTCAAGTCCATCCTGACCCACCAGATAAAATAAAATAGCGGCTTCATGGCCGTCTTTTTTTGTTGTCATGACGAAGCAATCTGGTGGGAGATAATTATGACAACTTTTATTTTTACGCTTGCTAATAAATCACAAATACGCTTTAATAGAAGACATGAGCCCCACTAATCTCATTAAAAAAGCCCTACATGACCTCCTCGACCAGGAGGTGTTTTCCTTTTTAAATGACTTGGCAAAAGAATTTCCTCAAGCCGAGACCTATTTGGTCGGAGGAGCGGTGCGTGATATAATCCTCGGACGCGAAACCAAGGACTATGATTTTGTTATTCGCCACGTCACGCATCAAGAGTTAAGCGCCTTTCTGACCAAGCACGGACAAGTGGATTATGTGGGCCGCGTGTTCGGTGTATTCAAATTTGTGCCTAATGACGCCGGCCAACCGTTTGAAGCGATTGACATTGCTCTCCCTCGCACCGAACAGGTACATACCGGCACTGGCGCGTACAAAGATTTTGCTGTGCAAACTGACCCCGCGCTTCCCATCGAGCGCGATCTGGAACGGCGTGATTTTTCTATCAACGCCATTGCCGTCAACGTGGTCACGGGCGACATCATAGATCCACACGATGGCCTAACCGCCATCAAACAAAAAATCATTAGCACGGTTGGTTCGGCCGAGGCACGCTTGAATGAAGATTTTTCCCGTATCTTGCGCGGCCTGCGCTTGGCGTGTCAGCTTGGTTTTACCATCGAAGACAAAACCTGGTCAGCCCTGATCGCGCTGATTAAGCAAGGCGTGTTGACGCGGCAAGACCGCGACTCAATTTGGATCGTGCCCCGCGAAACCATCGGCAAAGAATTCGTCAAAACATTCCACGCTGACCCGCCGCGCGCCTTCGAGCTGTTTGCCACCAGCGGTCTGTTCAGTGAACTTATTCCGGAAATGGACGCTATGAAAAATTGCCCGCAACCGCTTCCCTGGCACGCGGAAGGCGATGTCTTCACACATACCAAACTGGCAGTTGCTCACCTCGCCGGCTCAAAATTATGGCAAAAATATTTCCCTGACACCAAACCAAACGCACTCACCGCGATCGCTGTGTTACTGCATGATATTGCCAAACCACCGTGCTTAAAAACGCCGGAACGCGACGGTACGGATCGGATTCGTTTTGACGAACACGAGCCGGTCGGCGCCGAGATGGTGCGCGCGATTGCCGAACGCTTGGCCTTGTCCGCTCTGCCGCACGACACGCCGCTCCACGTGGACACGAACAAGTTGGCTTGGCTGGTTGGGCATCATTTGATTCTCTTACACGCCGATCCGGAAAATATGCGCCACACCACGATTGAAAAATATTTTTTCTCGGACAAACCCGGTCAGGAATTATTACAGCTCTCGTTGTGTGACACGGGCGCAACGATTCATGCTGATACCGGCAAACCATATCTCGATAGTTTGAATGCCATGCTCAAACGCATCACCGAGATAGCCGCGCTCAAAGCCGAACGCGATCGCTTGCCGCCAGCGTTGCTTGATGGCCACGAAATTATGCGGGAGCTCAAACTACCACCCAGTCAAAAAATCGGCGAACTGCTAACCGAACTGCGTGAATTACAACTATCAGGAACAATAAAAACAAAAGATGAAGCCCGGCTGGCATTAAAGAAAAAGATGAGAGCGTAGGTTCTCATCTTTTTTGCGCCTGGCTATAATATAACAAACACATGAACGAACCGCGCATAATTCACGAAACCACGGATTATATCGTGCTCGATAAACCGACTGGTTGGCTCACACACGCCACCATGGCGCATGAACCGAAAACCGTGGTGAGTTGGATACTGGAGCGTTGCCCGGAAATTGCCACCGTTGGCGAGCAAACGGATTTGCGTCCGGGTATTGTGCATCGGCTCGACAAAGATACTTCCGGCGTGCTCGTTGTGGCGCGCACCCAAGCAATGTATGATCATCTCAAACGCCAATTCCAGGAACGACTCACCAACAAAGAATATAGCGCGTTGGTATATGGACAACCGTCTGAAGATCACGGCATTATTGATCTGCCGATAGCGCGTTCAACCGATGGCACCATGTCCGGCACCCGTGATCCGGACGATAAACGCGCGACGCGCGAGGCCAAAACCGAATGGTGGATCGAAAAACTTTTTTCCGGCGTCACCTTGCTCCGCGTAAAAATCTACACCGGCCGCACTCATCAAATCCGGGCCCACTTAAAAGCGATCGGTCATCCCCTTGTCGGCGATCCCTTGTACCGCGCCAAACTGCGCTGGAAAAAAAACGTGCCGCCACCACCGCGATTGTGTCTACACGCCCGCGAACTATCATTCACCGATCTTGCCGGCGCACGCCAAACATTCACCAGCGAGTTACCGTTTGAGTTGACTGAATATCTTACGAAACTAAAATCGTCATCCCCGACTTGATCGGGGATCCAGTATCTATCGCTTATCTTCCTTAACTGGATTCCCACCGGCGCGGGAATGACAACAAAATTTTATGCCCCCTTTTCCTTTCCCCCTCATTATTATCTCCGGGCCATCCGGTGTCGGCAAAACCATCCTGATCAAACGCTTGCGCCAAGCTCTGCCTGCTTTGCAAGTCGGCGTTACCTACACCACTCGTCCGCGTCGCGCCGGAAAAAAAGAAGATAAAATCATGCGCTATATATCGCGCGAAGAATTTGAACGCATGATCAGCCAAAACGATTTTCTGGAACACGCTATCGTACATAACGAGTACTATGGCACGAGCCGACATGAACTTACCAAACGATTAGGCACCGGTCCGGTGCTCCTAAACCTCGATGTGCAGGGCGCTTGGCAAGTAAAAAGGTTTCTGCCGCACGCTCATCTTATTTTTATCCAACCGGGCTCGTGGCCGGAATTAAAAGCCCGCATTTTACGCCGCGGCCGCATGACCCAAAAAGAATTACAGTTGCGCCTCGATGATGCTCGTCATGAATTACGCTACCTTAATCGTTATGACTATCTGATAACGAATAGTGAGGGAAAACTAGATAAAGCTGTGGCAAAACTGACCAAAACAGTAGTCGGTATTATTCAAAAAACACGGGGTTGACTTTTATCAATGATTTGCGTAAACTCTTCCCTAACTATTACTAATTTATTTATATAGTATGCCAGAACAAACAGCCACTACGGCCTTGCCGAATCTGCGTGCCGGTATGACGATACAGGTGCACCAAAAAATTGAGGACTTGACCGCGAAAGGTGAAATGCGCGAACGCATGCAAATTTTTGAAGGCATGGTGATCAAAACCCGCGGCGGTCGCTCCACCGGCGCCAGTTTTACCGTACGCAAAATTTCCAACGGCGTCGGCGTAGAAAAAATCTTCCCGTTGCACTTGCCGTCCATTGCCAAGATCGACATTGTAAAAACAGCATCAGTCCGCCACGCCAAAATCCACTATGTCCGCACTTCAAAAAAACAATTAAAAGATAAAAAATAATTTTGAATTTCTGCACGGCCAAACCGTGCATCATGCACGGGTGGTGCAATTGGCTAGACACACTGCCTTGAGGTGGCAGCGCCCGCAAGGGCTTGGAGGTTCGAATCCTCTCCCGTGCATTTGGGGCTTGTAGCTCAGTTGGTTAGAGCGTCACATTGACATTGTGAAGGTCCCCCGTTCGAGCCGGGGCAGGCCCACCACGCTTGGCGTGGTTTGCAAAATAATAGGGGCGCTTAGCGTCCCACCAGTACATTTAATTCGGGCAGGTGGTCCAGTGGCAACGACACGACGCTGTAAACGTCGCGACCTAACGGTCTACGGGGGTTCGAGTCCCTCCCTGCCCAATTTAGAAATGCAAGTCGTGGGCAGAGAGGGACGAGAACGGGTTGCCTAGTATGGCAACCCCGGATCGCCCTTGAGTACGGAGTACAAAAGATGGCGACGAGTCCCTCCCGGCCCATTTTTTTGGACAAAATGAAAAATGGACGATTAGCTCAGTTGGTTAGAGCGACTCGTTTACACCGAGTAGGCCGTAGGTTCGAATCCTACATCGTCCATTGTTGAAAATAAATTTTATGTCAATTTTTATAGGCATTGTCCTCTCGGCGCTTGGTATCGCTATGGTTATCAAGACCGAGCCCATATACCATTTCACCGGTGCGAGCGCTTGGGCGGAAAAAAATTTAGGCACCGAAGGCGGCACGCGCTTGCTGATCAAAATTATCGGCCTCCTTCTCATTTTTTTCGGCTTCGCCACCATCACCGGTTTGGTTGATAGCATCCTCTTCGGCCTTATACGACTAATCGTGCCCGGAGCGTAAGCATGGCTGTGCCTGCAATACGAATCTGTGGTAGCCACCAAAGCGAAGTAGTGGGCCCTTAGCTCATTTGGTAGAGCACCGCCTTTGCAAGGCGGGGGTGGCCGGTTCAAGCCCGGCAGGGTCCACCAAAAAAATCAGATTATATAATCTGATTTTTTTGTTTAACAACCTAACTACCAACGACCTGTTTTTTATCTGTCAACACGATATAATAGTTATACGATGTATCACCGCCTTAAAACCATCACCCTAACCGCCACGATAACCACCGCGTTTTTACTGGTGGCGGTGGTTGGTTTGGCGGCGTTGGCGCCGCGGTGGCAATCGCGCGCCGGTCAAGCGACGGAAAAACGCCAGCTTTGGTTTTTACTCACCCCAAAAGCAATCAGCGACTTCACGCATCCGGCGGCCAGCGTGCGTGCGATTTATGATGTCATCGCGCCGACACTAGATGCCCGCGATCAGCCGAATTTTATTTTCGCCGTCGGATCGCATGATCATATTTTGCGTTATGGTCCACCCGCTCCTTCTCAACCACTGGCTATAAAATTTTCCGAGGCGCCAACCTATCCCGCCACCACCCAACTGAACAACGGAATTTTAGCTTCCCTCGCGCTGGAACCGCGCGGCCCGTTCACCGTAAAATTACCACTAATCACACCACTTGAGATCACTCCCACTACCGCGCTCACTTGGGATTGGCGCGGCTCTAACGTCCAAGACCTAGTGATACGTTTTACGTTGCGGAATACAGTGACCAACGAAACCGATACCTTGAGTTACCGCGCGGCCGGCGCCGAACAGAGACCGGGTTTTGACGCGACTGAAGATTTTTTAATCGACCCGCCCACAAAAATTTCTGCAACCCCAGCAATTGCTCTGGCGCAAGATTTATTTCGCAAGCGTACCACTGATCAAAACACACACTTGGTTGAACAAGAATCTTGGAATATGGTCGCTCTGACGCTCGAGGGTGCGGTTGATACGATTACGTTTGCCGATCCGCGCGTGGTTGATGCGGGCGTGAATTGGGCACGCGCCGTGTATGGTGATGATCAAAATCAATCGCCGCCGCTAGCCCAACGCAATCGCCGCTATCCGCAATTGCTTTCGTACGCAAATATACAAACGATTGTTGATGAAATAAAACTCGAAGGCCAACGCCGCGGGTTAGCCGTGCGTGTGCTTGATGCCCTCGAAAGCAGTACGGAATTTTCGCGGCAGGATTGGCTCTATGGCCTACACCCGGAAGCACTATTTATTCCCGAGCGACCGGCGCTCCCCACACTTGATCTGGCCACTAAACTTAAGGCCGACAAAAATTCCTACGCCAGTTTCCCGAACGGCCTGCCGGCTGGTATCACCAGCGGCCAACTGTTGATCAAACAAACTGCGCGCTATCTGGCCGATTTGCATTTTGACGGCGTTTATTTTATGAACGCTTTTGGCACAATCGGCGCTTGGTATCCGCAACGCGCCAAGTCAGCTGACGAGTCATTCCTTAAATTTTTTCAAGGCCTGCGCGCTGCTTTGCCGAACAAATATATTTTGTGGATGGATTCGTATTATCCACGCTGGGTGGAGACCCAACATTACGGCATTCCCGATGATTTCTACGACCTAATTGACGGCCTGGAAATATCGACATTTTGGCAAGATTCCGAGGGAAAACCGATTATTCGTTGGAATCCCGAGGGTATGTTTGGCACTATGGCCGATACCATATCCACAAAACTCGCCCTGAAACAAGATCACCCCAAACTCGATATCTTGGCCACATTCTACGCCCGCGATCCGTGGTACACTTTCGGCTATGAAGACACGATCGCACTCGATTGGTTCACACGCGATCGCACACAATTCAATGGCGCGGTGATCTATAGCATTAATGATGCCTTTGGCACCATAAAACAATTTCCACAAAGTATTCTCGACCAGTTAAAATAATAAATTACTATTATTTTTACAAGTTACAGATTACAAGTTACGAGTTACAATTATTTTATCCACAGTTGCGCACATACAACCATTGTTGACAAGAAAAAAAAATTATATAATAGAAGTACGTTCGTGAAAGGTCGAAATATTTCTTACTCACAAGAAAGGAGAAAAAAATTCTTTCGCAAAAAAGAATTCTATTAATACCTCTATGGCAAAAAAGAAAAAAGCGCACAAAAAGAAAGCGCACAAGAAGGCGAAAAAGGCCAAGCGCCCGGCTCGCCGCAAATCGCATAAGAAAAAAAAGCGATAAGCTTTCTAAAAACTCCCGCTAGGCGGGAGTTTTTTAATGACGAACACCCCCTTCGACAAGCTCAGTGAATAATTATGTGGTGAGCTTGTCGAACCATATTTCCTGAACGGAACAGTAGCGGGGTCGAAAGATTTTCATTAGGAATTAAAAATTTTTAAATAAGCGTCCTCTGCTCTTTCTCTCTTTTCTTTTCGGTTGATGAAAAAATTTCTATTACCCCATACACGCCGTCGTAGCCGGGTTGGATAGAAACTTTTTCTTCACGAACACGTTTAATGGCTTCAGCAATGCGCGGATTAAATTTTGTTAGTGCCGCATAATCAGCATCGAGCAAAATATTCAACTCACTGCCAAAGGTTTGCAACAAGCGCGCAAAAATCGCCTGGACTTTTGGGCTGGTGCGTGATTTCACCCCAACGGCATCAGCAATAATTTTATCAAGTTCAATAGTACGCTTAAACTCCGGCGCGCCCGGCGGACGAAATCCGGCCGGCCGATCCGCTAATGTTTCGATGCGCGACAACACGCCCACAATCAGCGGCCGCTTACATTTTGGACAAAGTTTTTTTGTCTTGTCCGCTTCAGCCGGATGCAAAACCACGCCGCAATCCCGATGACCGTCGTAATGATACCGGCCTTCGTGCGGATAAAATTCAATCGTGCCGGTTAATTCAAGTGAAATTTCTTTGTGCTTGCCCGCTTGACGCGCTTGGGGATTACCGCGTTTGATTGCGTCCATAATCAAATCGTAAGAAATTTCCGAACCGGAAAATAATGTCGCTTCGCGCGCCAAATTGGGCAACGAATGCGCATCCGAATTGGAAATCAAAGCAATGGTATCAAGCGCGGATATTTGCCAATTCATCAACGGATCGCTGGACAAACCGGTTTCGATC
>CAZBFB010000049.1:0-6420 GCA_964491085.1 uncultured Gammaproteobacteria bacterium
ACCGATCCAAATCAAGCGGGAGTAAATTTTCTTCAGCAAAGGGATTAAATACCGGCGTTACCGCTACGGTCGCGTCTGGCGGAAAACGGCCGGGCCAGCGGGCTGTGATGACGGCTGAACTGCCGCTCTTGAATTGATTAATAGTAACTTGGCGCACACCGAGTAATTGTTCACCGCGCTGAACTACAAGCAAAAAATCTTGCCGCCAAAAACCGCGACTGCCTTTGTTCGTCACGGGTACGGATACGCTGGTGATTGGATTGTTCGTATCAGTCAAAAGCGTGGCAACTTGTGCCGCGCCAATAACGAATGGGGCTAGCGCTACCGCGCCGCGCACACGTTGCCACTCAATACGGTTGATAATCACAGAAACACGATCGCCACGATTAACTCCTTTAGCGCGTTCCAACGGCACGAGGCGCGCCTCGTCCGGTAAAAAAAATGTTTCCAGCGGCGCCAGCACGCGACTGGCCGTGGTGAATTGCAACACCACTTGGCGCGCCAACCAACCGCTATTAGGATTGACAATTTCGGCAATCAAATCCTGCTCCGTTCCGGTTATAGCCACTGTCGAAACATTGCGAATCACCAAAGGCCGGGGTTCAAGCGTGATACGAAATGATTCATACGGAATGCCGGGCTCGCTCAACTCTCGAACAATTTGTGACGCGCTGGGTTTACTAAAAAAACGCACCGCTCCCCAACCGGCAGTTAACAAAAATATCACATCAAGCACGATCAATGCGGCTATCAAATAACGCTCCAATTGGGCGCGGTGTTCAAAATACCAATGCGCGCGCTTAAGCTCCGTGCTCG
This sequence comes from uncultured Gammaproteobacteria bacterium, assembly GCA_964491085.1. Classification (GTDB taxonomy): domain Bacteria; phylum Patescibacteriota; class Patescibacteriia; order CAZBFB01; family CAZBFB01; genus CAZBFB01. The sequence continues at coordinate 817 of CAZBFB010000049.1, forward strand.
AAAGCGGCGATACAAACAGTTCCGTGTTATCATCAAGAAATGTCATGGCTAAATTATACCCAATTTTACCAATTACCACAATGATTTGAATAATAACTAATTTATTAGTATACTGTACATAAGATAAAAACCTATTCTTAATTTCACCCTTTCCATTACCCTCCTTACTTTACTTACTTTACTTAGTCCTTAATTTACTATTAAATTATGCTCAACACCTCGCAGGATTTATTATATTTGGTCGGTGCGTTCGCGGTCTTGTGGCTGACGATTTTTTTGTGCTGGTTTTTTTATTATTTAATTTTGATCTTGCGCGATGTGCGGCAGACGACGCTCGACATCAAAGAAAAGGTTGCGTGGTGGGGCGATCTTTTGCAAACGATTAAAGAAAAATTAGTGTCTTCCACCGCCACCGCCGCCCTGGTAATGCGCTCCGGCCTCGAGCTGATAAATTATTACCGCACGCATTACGGCATGTCGAAACGAGAAGTTAATGATGCGGATGACGTAACAGAAGCGGAGCACAAGAAAGGGAAAAAGACAAAAAGTTAATTCTAACAATTTAACAGTTGAGCAATTGAACAATTTTTTTTCATGTCTTCCCAGTTCACCCACCTCCACGTCCATAGCCATTATTCATTGTTAGAAGGGCTCGCCAAAATTGACGAGCTCGTTTTACGCGCGAAAGAGTTGGGTATGAATTCGCTGGCGCTGACCGATTCCGGCAACCTCTATGGCGCGATTCAATTTTATGAAGCAGCGCATAAGCATGGCATCAAACCAATCATTGGCATGGAGGCCTACCTGGCACCAGAGTCGCGCCTCCTCAAGCGTGCCAAAATTGATACTAAAAATTACCCTCTCGTGCTCCTGGCTACCAATCGCACTGGCTACGAAAATTTAAAAAAGCTGGCCAGTATCGGCTTTCTCGAGGGATTCTACTACAAGCCGCGCATTGATGAAGAAGTTTTACAAAAATACGGTGAAGGATTGATCGCCTTGACCGGCACCACGCGCGGCGCGATTCCGCAAGCGATTATCAATCATGATTTTGCCGGAGCCGAGGCCACTATCAAACGCTACCAACAAATTCTTGGAAGCGAAAATGTATATCTTGAATTGTCGTATCATCCTAATGTCGAATATCAAGACATGGTGAACGCTCAACTCAAAGAATTTGGTGCTCAATTAAACGCGCCACTCGTGGCCGCGCAAAATGTTTATTACCTGAACCCCGACGACGCCGAGGCGCAAGATGTTTTGTTGTGCATTCAAAACGGCAAAACCACGAACGACCAGCGCCGCTTCTCGTTGTTGAATGATGATTATTCTTTGCGTTCGCCCGAAGACATGACACAACTGTTTGCCAATACCCCCGAAGCGATTACTAACACTGCCGCGATTGCCGAACGATGTCAGCTTGATCTCAAGCTCAATGCCTGGAATTTTCCGGCATTCCCGATTCCAGAAAACAAAGACGCGGCTACTTATTTGCATGAACAAGTATATGTCGGCATTACTGAACGCGTGCCCACGATCACCCCGGAAATCAAAGAACGACTGGAGTACGAATTGGAGATTATCAAAACCAAAGGATACGCCACCTATTTTTTAGTCGTGGCGGATTTCGTGAACTGGACGCGCGATCATAAAATCATTGCCACCACGCGTGGTTCGGCCGCGGGCTCGCTTGTGTCCTATGCCATCGGCATCACCACCGTAAATCCGCTGGATTTCCGTTTGCCTTTCGAGCGTTTCTTAAATCCATTCCGCCCATCGCCGCCCGATATTGATATGGACTTTGCCGATACTGACCGCGATCGGGTAATTGCTTATGTCACGGAAAAATATGGCGCGGATAAAGTCGCGCAGATTTGCACATTCGGCGCGATGATGGCGCGCGGGTCCGTGCGTGATGTCGGTCGGGCGCTGGGATATCCTTATTCCTTTTGCGATCAAATTTCCAAACTAATTCCGTTCGGCACGCAAGGATTTCAAATGACTATTCAACAAGCATTAGAACAGGTGCCAGAATTAAAAGCCGCTTATCAAAATGATGAACGCACCCGCCGCTTGATTAATTTGGCGCAACGCATCGAAGGTTGCGCGCGACATTGTTCCATTCACGCCGCTGGTGTGGTGATTAGTCCGACCCCATTGACCGACTTCACGCCCTTGCAACGCGAAGCCGGCGGGGGCGACAAAATAATTACCCAATACGACATGCACTCCGTGGAAGCGGCTGGTCTGCTTAAGATGGATTTTCTCGGCATTCGCAATTTATCTATTTTGGGAAAAGCGATTGAATTGGTGAAAGCATTAAAAGACATAGAAATCAATCCCTATAAAATTGCCCTGGATGATAAAAAAACATTCGCCCTGTTAGCGCGTGGCCAAACAATGGGTCTATTTCAATTATCTGGCACCGGCATGACGCGTTATTTAAAAGAACTGCGCCCGTCAACGATCGACGATATTATGGCCATGGTCGCGCTATTCCGCCCCGGCCCAATGGAATCAATTCCCGCTTACATTCGGCGTAAAAATGGCGATGATCCGGTTGAGTATCTTGATCCGCGTTTAGAAAAAATCCTGGATCGATCGTTCGGCATTTTGGTGTACCAAGACGACGTGCTATTAATCGCTATCCATTTGGCCGGCTACAACTGGGAAGAGGCCGATAAATTACGCAAAGCCATGGGTAAAAAAATTCCGGCGGAAATGGCCAAACAGAAAAATAAATTTCTCGACGGCTGTCAGGCCAACGGTCTGGTTTTGGCCAAAGCCGTGGAACTGTGGAAATTAATTGAACCGTTTGCCGCTTATGGTTTTAATAAAGCGCACGCCGCGAGCTACGGCGTGGTGGCGTATCAGACGGCCTATATGAAAGCCAACTTCCCCACCGAATTTATGTGCGCGGTGATGACGGAAGAAAGTCATGATCTGGAAAAAGTGGCGGAAGCCGTGCGCGAATGTCGCGCGCTCGCTATCACCGTTTTGCCGCCGGACGTGAATGAATCAGGCGAAGAGTTCACCATCATTAATGATCAAACCATCCGCTTCGGTTTGGCAGCTATTAAAAATCTCGGCATCGATGTGGTGCGCGCGATTCAAACCGAACGTACCAGCCACGGCGCGTTTACTGATTTAGAAAATTTTTTAAGCCGCGTCTCAACGCGGGTGCTGAACAAAAAATCGCTAGAAAGTTTAATTCGCGTGGGCGCGCTTGATTCGTTTGGTGATCGTATTATTTTTAATGATCATGTGGAAACACTCTTGCGTTATGGGCGAGAACAACACGAAATTAAGACCTCCGGACAAAATAGTTTGTTCCTGGCGAGTGGCGTAACCCGCATTCCTCTGCCGCCGCCAATGACCACATCCGCTCGCGTCTTAACGCTCGCTGACTGGGAACAAGAATTGTTAGGCATTGAATTATCCGCCCACCCCTTAGATGCGTTTAAAGATGATCTAAAAAATTTACTGCCACCGCTTGAATCCATCACTGTCGAAAATAACGACAAACGCCGGGTCCGTCTGGCCGGTGTGCTTAAACGCCTCAAAACTATTACCACGAAAAAAAATGATCTGATGTTGTTTGCGCAACTGGAAGATCAAACCGGCGCGCTTGAGTTGGTGTTTTTTCCGTCAATCTATCAGCGTTTCCAAAAATTACTAACGGAGCGCGCGCTCGTCGTGGTTGAAGGCACCATCAATTCGCGCCATGACGCGTTGAGTTTGGTCGTTGACCGTTTTAGTACTTTATCCACGGACACCATACCAGACCTGGTCAACGCTTTACAGCGCGGCGATATTATTCCCTGCGCGGATGATCCGCAACCACTTGTCAATCTACCACCGACTACCGTCCGACCACACCCCACTGCCAATCCCGTCGGCCCGTCCATTCGTTTCACCATCCCCCGACTCGAACCCACACTAACGCAACAACTAAAAAACTTGTGCGAACAATATCCCGGCCCGTACCGTGTGTTTATTCGCTATCAAAACAATAGCCACACCCCAACCACTATTGCGACCAACTTCTCGATTGCGTATAATGAAAAGAGTACCCTTGAATTCTCGTCATTACTAGGAACAAACAATGTTGAGATTGTATAATATGCCCCCTACCAACCCACGCTTAAATCGCACCACTCACCTCAACACCCGCGTGGCCATGTATCATCGTTTGGCCTGGAGTTTTGTTATCTTAACGATTGCGCTCGTGGCGCTGATTGTAGTGTCTTCGCTAAATCGTACCACAATTACCTTGACCCGCGAGCCGCAACCGGTCAGCACGGATTTTTCCCTGCCGATTTATGACCAAACACCACCCTCGCCCGGCACATTTTTGGTCGGTCAATTTTTTGCGCGTAACCTCACGGCTGATCTCACCGCCTACCCCAAAAGCGATGTATTACTGGATGACTATGCCGCGGGCACGGTCACGCTTACCAATAACACTGGCCGTGATCAACCGTTGGTGGCCACCACGCGCCTGTTGACCGCTGACAATAAATTATTCCGTCTCACGCGTGGCGTGATTGTACCAGCGCGTGGCACAATTTCCGCCCCCATCAAAGCCGATCAAGCCGGGTCATCTTATGAAACTAACGGTCCCACGAAATTTACCATTCCGGGCTTGAATTCCGCTTTGCAAACAAATATCTATGCTACCAGCGATGCGCTAATCACCGGCGGCACCAAACCAGCCGGCGTGATTGTTGAGACGGATATTGCCGCCGCCCGCAACGCGCTTGAAGAAAAACTAAGAGTACAAGCCCAAGAGGCCTTCAAACCAGATCTGGCGGCCGCGCTCACCCCAATTTCCGGTCAAGCGTTGGCGGTCAAACTTGAATCGTTCACGACTGATTTTAAACCCAAGAAACCAAGTGACACCCTGCGCGCATCGGCTAATGGTTCGGCGCTATTATTTGCCTTTGATGCCACGGCTCTGTTGGAACAAGCTCGGGTACAGTTACAAGATGCCGTGCCGTCGCACTATCAATTGCAGGATATAAACAAAAACAGCTTAACGTATTTCCTAGATGCGCCCCAAGGCAAAGACGAGGCAAAACTCAAGGTACACCTGGAAGGATTCGCGTTGATTGATCCCCAAGATACCGGTTTTGATTCGGACACCTGGACTGATAAATCGCTGGATTATATGATTGACCACCTGCAGAATCTCCCCGGTATTAGTGGCTCGAGCATTAAGAGCAAAGCATTTTGGACAAGTCGCCTACCCCGTGATCCACGCGCCATCACAATTCGTTTCCTTCCCTAGGCACCAGAAAGGAAAACTCTTTGACTTTTCCTTTCTGGTGCAGTATTCTTGAATTAGTCCGAACACATTTTTCCGGAAAATTTCCCCCGCGAAAATTCGGAAAGGCGGGGGAGCAGCACCGCTCAAAACCGCAAAAGAACCCGGAGAAAAACATCGGCTCGAACCATTTTTTAATTTTGGGGGAAGAAAATTTTTTAATCCAAATCATAAAATTATTTATTAATAACTAACCAACAAATATATGAGCGTAGAAAATCCGTTGAACAACCCTCCGCAAGAAACTCCAAAACCGGAGGGAGGAAATAAGTTTGGAA
>CAZBFB010000050.1:0-3825 GCA_964491085.1 uncultured Gammaproteobacteria bacterium
AATCGTCACAAAAGTGCCCACGGCGCCATTGCTTGGTCCGACGACGCTGATCACAGGCACAGCTAAACATTTTCCACCAGAACATAACCCAGATGAACATTGGTAATTGGCAGTGCATGACCCACCACTACAAACCGGACACGAACCACCGCAATCCAAACCGGTTTCACCCTTGTCCGCGTCTATCGTATTGTTAGTACAAAAACTCGGGAAAGCATACACGGTGCGAGGTGTGGCCGTCGCGATTTTACCAGTTAAATCCCACGCCTTAGCCGCCACGGTGTGCGCGCCTAGCGGCACCCCGGCCGTGTTCCAACTATAATCATAATTAGAATCAACGGTGGGTTGATCACGCTGACTGTCCGGAATATAAATATCATCCGCCGAGAACAACACCCCGGCCACACCGCCATCATCCGTCGCCGTGGCGCTCAAGCGCACAAACGAATCAGCAAAAATAGTTGATTGATTCGGCGGCGCCGTCAACGAAATGCGCGGCGCCTCAAGATCAACTTTATCATTGGTATTAAAACTGGCTTTACATTCATCACTCAAACATTGTAATAATTTATTATCCGGCGTTCTGATTTCCGCGCCAGCGACTTGTGGTTTTACCTCAACGGTAAACGCGCCCCAGGCAGAAAAACAGCGTTCGGAAGCGGGCGCGCTTGCCCCGCAATCAGTCGTGGGCTGAAACATAATCGTCCGATCATTGCCACCGGCAAACATCTTCACTGTTCCCGTCACCAAGCCGGCACCACCACCTTTTGGATTTAACACCGCCCCGGTATTATCGGCCAGTACTGCCGTATGCGTTACCATAAAATTATTGGCTTTTACCAATACCGGATTAATCGCCTGATTAAATGTGATTAAGATCGTAGCATTACGCGGCGCGCACTTGGCATCACCCGCCCGGCCAAAACAATCAACGCCGGTTGTTTCATTCGGCGTAATTGCCCGCACGCGCAAAGCATCCGATGATAATACCCCGCCACCGCCTCCCCCGCTAGTTGATCCGCCACCAGACGGAATGACACCCTCTTGCTCGAAACGACTGATAATAAAATTCGCCACCGCGAATGAACTTAAAATAATTACCAAACCAATAATCGCGTTGCGCAACACCGCTTTGGCCTCGGTAATTTTTTCTTCATCCCCGCCGGAACTCATCCACAACCAACCACCATAGATAATATATCCAACCACCACCACGCCCAAGATACCCAAAAATCCATTAATGACGCGCGCCACCGTATCCACCAGCGGCCGCGAACCCAATTGCGACGATTCCGCAAACTGATTCAACCCCAACGAGCTATCCTGCGCCCACGCTGTCCCAGCAAAAATTACCAACCACAAAACCACCATCCCGATCATTCCCCAATATTTTGTGAAAAACTTTTTCATGAAATTACAATTACTACGAAATTACGAATCCTTACGAAACATACGAATGAAACTGCACTAGTCAAGATAAAAATTCGTAAATTCGTATTTCATTCGTACCTTCGTAATGATTAGGCGCAGTAGCGTAGTAAAACACTACTCATACACCCCCGTCACCCATTCAAAATCATTCTGCCAATTTCGGAACTGACAACTAAACCCCGGGCTCTCTGGCGCCACACCGGTCACTGTTTCCAAATCCTTAATACCTAAAATGAAGAATTGACTACCAGTACAGCCAGCGCCACCACCATCCACCGGATACCGATGATAGGCATACCCGCTACCACACCCCGCGCCCAAACCCGGATCGCGCGGCACGTTTGCCAGCACGCCACTCGTGACCAGTGCGTCAATAAACGAACTACTGCCTGCTTTCCAACCATAATCAAACCCGCCGCATTCATCTGCCGAGTCAGGTGGATATTGGCCGTATCTATTTTTGTACTGTTCCAGCCCAGCTAAAATTATTGCCATATCGGCCAAACGAGTACGGTCCCGATAAAGGCGGGCAAGTTCTTCAGTATCAAAGGCCGAACACGACGGATAGCGCGGCAGGCCGCCGGCCCAGGGCGCGCCTTCCCGATACGGCGGGTCATACGCCCCGGCGCCGGCGCCAACTGCCACACAACCCGGCCCGGAGCATGGTAAATAGCAATTAAAATTCACATCTTGCAAACCCGAAGCCACCGCTGGTAAATACTGTGTAACCGGATCAAGCGCGCCATACGGCTTCAATTGCAAAGCGGATAATAATGTTTGACCACTCTGCCGCACAAAACCAGTAGACCAGCCAGCCCGAGGCGAGGGGTTAAGCGTGAACAGGGTTGAATTAACTTGGCTCAATGGTTTGGTAAAATCCGCCCGCACGCTGGCACTGGTGGCCACCCCCGACGCATTGCGGGTTGGCGCGATCGTGGTGATGCGGGGCGAGGACAAATCAATTTTGTCCGATGTCTTAAAACTAAACGTAAAATTATCTTGCGGCGGACCATCGGCTTTGTTATTTTTATTCACCCCCAGCTCACCACCGCCGTCCAATGAATTGCGATAACCATCCGTCACGCCATCCGGCAAACCATTCGCCGCCAAAGCCGCTTCGTTAGGATTTGATGCATTTGCGCCCGACAACGAGGCCGCGAGAGCATTCACTGCCATGGTGGCCTTAGCCGGTAGACAATAAATATCCGTGCCGCACGCATTGGTGCCGCATTTTTCCGCTGGGGTAAATCGCACGGAACGGAATTGATCAAATGGCGGCCCGAATACGCCCGCCACCGCCGCATCGCCAGAACGCACGGAAATTTTTGCGCTCGATCCCGCAATCGTTAACGGATTGACTGGCTTGTTAAACGACATCACGATCGCCGTGTTACGCACATACGCGCCGTCCGCGTCTTGGTATTGATTGGTGCGCGGATCTGGATAAATCGCATTAACTTGTGGCGGCGCGGTATCAATGCAGGGCAAAACCGTGAAGGTATAAGAATATTCTAGCGGAAAAACGCTTTCACCTTGCACCGAACGCAAGGCATTGGTCAGCGTTACTTGATACACTTGATTGGCAGTCGCGTTACCCAAATAATCCACCGCGCTGGCTGGCCCGTACACGGCCACTTTACCGTCCGTATCCACCGCCGCGTTCCAATTAGTAATCACCGGGCGTGAGCCGTCGCGCACTTGCAACTTGACTGCCGCCGCGTTGATCAATGATTTTTCCTGGCTTGTCACAACGAGCGTGGCTTTATCCATTGGCACTTTGAATTGCAACATCAAAGAAGTGTTGCGACACACCGCCTCGCCCGGTTGCGGGCTCACCGCTTCCAGTAATCCGCCGGGTGACCCTGGCCCCAAACTCAATCCTCCACCACCACTCAATCCGCCTGGCCCCGAGATTAATTCCGCTTCACGCAACTTGCCGATAATAAAACTGGCAATGGCATAGGCCGATAAAATAATAATCAAACCGATAATGGCGTTACGCAAAATCGCTTTGGCTTGTTCAATTTTTTCTTCATTCCCGCCCGAAGTCATCCAGACAAATCCACCGTACAAAATCAAAATCACCGCGATTACACCCAGAATTGATAGGCCAATATTTATCACCCGCGCCACGATTTCCACCAACGGTCGTTGGCTTAACGAACTCGCCTGACCAAACTGATCCAAACCCAACGACTGATCCGCCTGCGCACTAACCCCTCCGGCTGACATAAATAACAAAACAGCCATTAACACAATGGCAAAAAATTTTCGCTTTGTCGGCGTAATTTTTAATACGATCATCATGTCTGATACTAACACTCCTACCTCTTTATTATAAAACAAAAACACACCGGAGGGAAATCCGATGCGTCTTTACATGTGAACAAGTGT
>CAZBFB010000051.1:0-19105 GCA_964491085.1 uncultured Gammaproteobacteria bacterium
CTCCCCTTATTGAAAGGAGAGGTTGGGTGGAGTTACAACCCTTCGGTGGTTATATTTTTGACCACTGTTTTTAATTGAATCTCTCCTGTTTTACCCATAATTTCCAAATAATTAAGCAAAGAATACTCACCGGCTTCGGTGGTGGGTGTGAATGCAACCTCAAAAGCCGCCTCTAAACTACTAAATAGTGAATCTGTTGGCTCGGCCGCCAGGTCGCCAATGGTCCAACGAAATTCGCCCGTCTCGGCCACGGCTCGAGCCGAGATCAAACATGGTTCACTGCAGGTCGGCGCGTAGCCCGTGCCAGCTGATACTTGCCCGGTCCAACGCACGCCGGGTGCCAAAACGCCGCGCACGATCAGATTGGTAATTTTTTCCGCTGGCGGCTTAAGACGCATAAAAATCCAGTAGGTGCTTTCCTCCCCCACGCGCGGCGGATGCGGACCGGTCGAAATGGTTTGTCCGAACGCGCTGACAACTGGTTTAACCTCAAGCTGTAATTGCGGATTGCTCTGCCCCCGCGGCTGACGCGACGGTGTTATGGTGGTGATGTTTTTTTCCACCACGCGCTCAATATACTTTCTCCCCCCGCCCCACCATAAAAAAATATTTACCGCGACCAACGCAAACATAACCACAATCATGGTAATGTCAAACGCCAAATGCAAAGGGCTCGCTTGATAATGCCGTTCCTGGCGCGCTTTCAGCGGATCAACACAGAGATTGCCGTAGACCTTTTTACAGGCGGCTAATATGGATTGATTATTTTTGGGAGATTGCATGGGCATACAAATATTCAATTACTAATTTCTAAATAAATTCCAATGACCAAATACCAATGTTGTCATTGCGAGGAGCGTAAGCGACGTGGCAATCCCATCAGCGCAAGGTCATGAATCAGTCTCGGCTAGGAGTTGATCCTAGACGTAAGCTCGGGATGACAAGAGAAGAATACTTTGGACATTAAGGCATTGGTCCTTGATTAGAAATTAGAAATTTTTCAAAACAACTCCGTTGTCATCACTAAAATTTCGGGTTGATCATCATTGTCAATGTCACCCGCGCTAATCGGCACACCTGCGCGGAGCATATAATTAAATGGAGTAAACCGGGTGCGTTCTTGGCCGCCGGCGGAAAAAACCTTGACCATATTACCGCCGCCCGGACCATCGCTGGCAATAATTTCGGCACGCCCATCGCCATCAAAATCCGCGCCAGCCACATACACGCCGTTAGTTTTTTTAGGGTCAAATGTTATTACCTCCCCCAGCAAATGCGCGTCTGGATCAAATAATTTTATTTCGGCGGAATTGCCCACACCGGCGCCGATAATAATATCGTCGCGCCCATCACCAGTCACATCCGCGCAAGCCACTTGCACGCCGCCGCGGCTAGCGCGGGGAAAAGCAAAAAATCCGGAACGATAGATCGAGCCATCGAGATTAAACAGGCGCACATGAGGTCCACCACCACGCGCCGCGCCGACTAACAGTTGTGCCTCTCCACCTCGTTCAAAATGACAAACCGCAAACGTGATTCCACCGCGGTAACGATCGGTAAACGGATACCATGCGGCCAGCGTGGCGCCGGATGATGAGCGCAGTTCCATTTTGTTGGCAAGCGCTATGGCGACGGCTGGTTTATTACCAGTGCTATTTGCAAAACGATATACCAACGCGGCACCCGGCACGCGCGGTTCAGCGCTAAAAAATCCCGCCCGCTTTTCTTGTCCCCTATAATCATACACCTTCACAAACGCACCGTTAACAAAGGTTGTGTTCATAATTTTTTCCAACGGCCGTAATAAAATACGACCGTCGCGCGGCGGAACAGTCACTAAAGACACCCGGCCGCCGCGATTGGTCCACGGATCTTGAGAACCGCGAATTTCATCGAACACGCCACCCAACCTCACCTCAACCGGTTTATCAGTTGAATTAAGCAAAGCGCGACCGTGCTCGAAATCCCGCAACCACACACCCGGCCGGTCAATCAACACCCGATCCGGATCCGACAACAACCGGGCCCGCTCGAGCGGCGCGCCTAAACGCACATCATATTCATCGTACCACCATTGTTGCGCGTGATCGGTTGTGCCGTAATCAAACGCAAAAAATCCATTCTGCAACAACGCTGAAGTTAAACCATAACGCACGCGGCGATAATCAGTCGCGATGCCGGTATTTTGCGTGGTGCTATTTAGGGTTGATACATTAGGTAAACGATTTGCGTCAAAGGCGCGGCTGTAATTACCCATACTATACGCCCAAGAACCATTGCCTTCCCACGGCGTGGGAAAATCTTCAAATAAGCGACCATTAATCCATGGCTGATATTCACTCGCTGAAGTACCGTTTATCATAATCAACCAATCATTACCCACGAGTTCGCGCGTGCGGCGAAACAATCCAGCCAGGCCTTGCCGCCATTTCGCATCAGCCACACCGGCAATATCTTTTTGTCGATCGCCATCAAGATCAATGTCGCCGTTGTTCAACCAAGAAATTCCCCCGGCATCAACTTCATCATAAAACACGCCGTCAAATTGACCGGCTGATTTTATTTTGTCCTTAACAAAGGTGGGTAAAAATTCTTGCCAGGGTGTGAGCGCGTTCACACTCCAGGTGCCAAACCAAGCCGAGATTTTTTCTCCGGTTTGATTGCGCAAATACCAATTACCCTGCTCAACCATTTCCACTAATATTTGCCGTAAACCAACACCGTCATCTAAATTAGTGGGATTAATGCTTCTGGTGGGCAGGTAAGCCAAAATTATAATGTTCGGATTTACCCGACGGGCATACGCAAAAAAATCTTTGTTCGCGGTTTGCGCTTCCATCGGGAGCACCAATAAATCATAACGCGCCAAACTGGCATAATCCTTTTCGGGAATATCGGGACCGGCGCGAAGATAATAGTTAGCCAGACGGACAAATTTGTCAGGAGCGGTAAATGCCAAAGCCGGTGGGGTTGCCACGAACGATAAAATTCCAAATTCCAAGCACCAAATTACAAACAATGTCCAATGACCAAAATTAAAAATTCGAAACAGTTTAGAATTTGGAAATTGGAATTTAGAATTTGTTTGTGATTTGGAATTTGTACTTTGGAATTTATCAGCCATACAAACAAAAACTACGCCCTTCCTTTGATAACCTCCCGATAAACATTTTCCAAACTTTCTATATAGCGACTAGCATCATATTTCTCCCGCGCAAACTCTTGCCCGGCTTGGCCGATGGTTTTTGCTTCGGCCGGGTGCCGCACCAGCCATTGCGCTTTTTTCAGTAAGGCGCCAATATTTTTTTGCGGAATTAATAAACCGGTTTTGCCGTCACTAATCATTTCTTTAATGCTGGGGATATCAGTGGCGATTACCGGAACACCAAGGAGTTGCGCTTCAATAATGGAGAGCGGTTGGTTTTCCGGCCATTCGCTAGGGCACACCACACCGACACCGGACATAATTGCGGTCTGTAAGGCATCGCCTTCAAGCCGACCCCGTAAGCGCACATTCGATAATTTTTTATCCGCGACGATTTTTTTGAGCGCGGATAATTCCGTACCGTCGCCGATGATTTCCCAAAAAATATGTTCATCCAATTCGGCCGCTGACAAAATTGTGTACACGCCTTTTTCCCGTTCGAGCCGACCGAAAAACACCATCTCCGACGGCCGTCGGAGCGCGGACACACGCGGACTTAACGCAGACGGTCGCGGACAAACAACGGGGTTTGGAATTTGGACAATTTTTTCTGCGGGAATACCGGCGCGGATAAATTCCGTTTTCAGATACTGACTCGGTACGATAATTTTTGTAATTTTAGGTAACCACAATCCTAAACGATATTGTAAACGATGGATGACTGTAGCCCCGACTGTTTTGGCAAATGAATTTTGAATACCACAATCAAACATATACCGCCAGAGCCAGCGAGGAGAAACCTGCGTTTGCGTTTTGCCCCGCGCATAACGCGTGTAATTTGGATTGATCAAAAACCAATCATGCGCCGTCATGACTACCGGAATACCACGCGCGCGGCACACACTCAAAATCGACGGCGAGATTTGATGATAGATATTATGGACATGCACCACATCCGGTTTGAAGTGATCAACCAAACGGGCAAATTTTCGTTTGGCTGCAAACGAGTAGAGCATGCGTCCGGCAACAGCTAACTTTTGTTTCCAACCGCGCGGATTAAAAAAATCCCGCCGACTGACAAAATATTTTTCATACGGCGTCGGCAGATTGCGCTCATCGTGCATCGAAAAAACCGCCACCTCATGACCGGCATCTGCCAGTAATTTAATCGTATCCAAAAAAACCCGATCAGCGCCGCCTTTCGGATAAAAAAATTTGTTAACTTGAATGATGCGCAGTTTACGGTTTTTTGGCATACAAGGTAAATACATCCGGCAACCACAAAATAATTACCCGATCGGTCAGATGTAACCAACGCAAGCCGGTCAATAGAGCAAGGCCCAGCGGCCGACTAATATGATCACGAATAGTCACGGCCAATAATCCCAGTGAAGCGGCTTTTGTCCGGCCGTACTGAATTTTTACCACGATCAATCCGAGCGATTCGCATAATTTTGTGAGCGTTACCGGGCTGAACAACGACACATGACCGGGAATCCATTGGCGCCACCAACTGCGAGTAAGGTGTGCCAGCCATGAGCCGGCATTCGGCGTTTCAATGACCGCGTGACCGCCCGGTTTTAAGACGCGTACCATTTCGGTAATTTCAACGCGCGGATCAACAATATGTTCAATCACTTCCCACGAAGTAACCACGTCAACATGATTGGCGGGCAAATGCGCCTCGCGCAAGGTATTGATTTGAATCGGGATATTGAAATGTTCTCTCCCCCACTCCGCGGCCACCCGAATCGGTTCAAGCGCTTGCACCGACCAACCGGCTTTTTTTGCGACATGGGGAAATATGCCGACGTAACAACCGACATCGAGCAAGGTTTTTTGTTTGCCGATCGCTTTTTCCAAATCACGCAACCGCAATTCCGCGTCCCGTAATTTTCCCGACAAAACATGGGTGTAATATTCTTGATTGACTTCCGTTTCTTGGGTCATTACATCATCTGAATTTCTGATGATCTGATTTTTGGGTGGCGTTAGCACAGCCAAAAAATGACAGGGCTGACATTGCCAAACCTTTCCGCTCGGAGTTTTGGCATATCGAACCCGCCAATCATTCGCCCCGCACACTGTACACAAATTGTGTTCATGCTTTGGCAACATGGTGTTCGTTGATTAACAGCGCCGCTACTCCGACAAAAAACCACAAATAAGCGGCGAAGGTACGCACTTCTAAATGCGTTCCCAAAAATGCTTCCACTAAAACCGCGCACAACAAGCCAATCAAACCCAAACCGAAACCGCGATTAAATGGCGATAAGTGCGTACGCCATAAATCTTTCCCAAATTTGAAGGATATGGCTATTAACCAAGCGTAAGCCAGTGCGCCTAAAACACCGATCTCGCCAAATAGTGATAGCCAGTTGTTGTCAATAAATCCGCCTTCACCGCCGGAACCGAACGGTAAACCTAATTGATCATACGCGGTGGTAACATGCAAAGCCGCCGCCACACCGCCGCCATAACGGCCGGGACCGACGCCAAATAAGGGCGCGTGCGTTAAAATTTTAATCGGCGTTTGGACAACAAAATACAATCGCCCCAGATCTAAATATTCTGCTCGCCAACGCGCCAACGACAGCGCTTCAAAAAATCGCTCTGCTAAACCAGCATCAGCTGGGTCAAGTAAATATTGCACCACCAAACCAGAATACACCAAATATCCTACGATCAAGCAGAGCAACACCACAAATACCCAGATAACTCGCCGATCGCGTTTCATGAGAACGCAAATAACAAATATGCCTAAAGCAAAACCAAACCATGAAGCCCGCGACTGTGTCATGGCCAGTGCCGGTACTCCTACCAATAATACCAGCCATAACCATCGCCGGCGTATCGAATCCTTCAATTCATATAACAATCCCGTAGCCATCAATAAAGCCAACGACAACCAGGTGCCAAAACGATCGTAACGCCCCAGCGTGGCGGAAATTCGGCGACCCGGATCCCAGCTTTGTATAACATTGGTAATGCCTTCTAAAAAATCACGGTCGGTGGTTTGTAAAAATTCGTCCGCGCGATAACCGATCAAGGCCTGCGCCAAGCCGATTATACTTTCGACTACGGCTAACATTAAAACCGCAAACACAATTTTTTGCACACTGATCCGGGTTGGCCGCAACTGTACCACCAACCAAGCAATAATCAAAAAACGAAAAATATTACGCAGGCCCAACAGGCCGATTTCGAACGGCACCACATTAATGGCGGCCGAGATAACCGCTACCACGAATAAACTAGCGAGTGGAATATCGAAAGCCGAAGTATTAAATTTTTTGCCATAAAGCAAATGAGTGAGTATCACCCGAATCAAGACAATATACAACAATGCTTCGGACAAATATCGTGCTGGAATATAAATTGTATCCGGCAAAAAAGATAGAAAAAGTTGCTCAAATGGTAGAAAAAATAAAATACCAACCAAAGTTTCCCAGGGCCAGACGCACGCGGCTACGATTGCCAATAATCCAAGAGCGATGGCTAGCATCACGAACGGAGATACAAAAAATAATCCTACCATGGCCAAACCAGCGCCGAGTAAGAACAATGGCACGAGCCAACCGTGCGCGACATGGATATGACGAATGTGCCAGATGAGGGAAGACATGAAACAGCTTACTAGATAATTAGCTTTTTAGCTTGCTAGGAAAAATATTTTGTCATCTTGGGATGACAATAAGGATAATGTAATTATAACAAAAAAGGTGTTGGGCGTCCACGCGGGGATACCCAACACCTTGTACATCTTACCACCTACCCGTCTGCGATTACGGGCAGGACTGGAGCGTGAACCGATCCACGTTCACGGGCACGGCCGAGTTGCCGACCATGAGCGTAACGCGCTGACTGGCCGCGCTCGCCGCGGTGAAGCTGAAGCAGTTGAGCTCGAAGCTCACTGCGTTCACCGGGAACTGCCGCCACGCCAAGCTGGCCGTGAACGGCGCTTGATCCTCTACTACCTGCACCACCACATCGCGGGCACTATCACCCCGGAACCAGCCGCACAGCTCATACTGCGCGCCGACTGTGAGCGTCACGGTCTGCTTGAGCTGAACGCGCCAGGCCTCGCCGAGCGGATACGCGGTTGAATGAACCACGCGTCCGGACGAAGCGCCGTCAACCTTGAGCACGCTGTCTTGCGTGCTTGCGGCTGTTTCCGCCGGATCAAGCGGATCAACGGGTGAGAATTCCAGATTCCAACCAGACAAGGCCGGATCCTCAAAACTCGATCCCGTCAACAGATTGGCTCCGGTGCAGAACCCGGACGGCAACGGTGTACCCGGTTGACAAGCATCACCAACGCCATTCGCGTCGGTATCCGCCTGATCCGGATTTGCCACGTTGAGACAGTTGTCCAACGTGTTGATCACGCGATCACCGTCAGCATCCGGCCGACACATACTGCCCGAGCAGGCGAACCCAGAGAGACACAAATCCCCTTCGTCGAAGAGGCCATCGCAGTCATCATCCGCGCCGTTGCACGCCTCCACCGGCACCGGTGGCGCCGTACAGCTGCTCTGGTCATACTGACCATTCACACACTGCATGACACCACTACCACACGCCGATGTACATGACGTGAGCAAGCCCTCATCGGTCGCACCATCACAGTCGTCATCGAGCGAGTTGCACGCCTCGGCCGACGGCTGAATGGTTTGCGGGCAGGTGAGCGCGCCGCCAGTACACAATCTGGTACTGTTGGCGCAAACACCCATCTGACCAGCCACCACACACACACCGCCGCCTCCGGGATTACCTTCATCAGCGGCGCCATCACAGTCGTCATCGAGCGAGTTGCACGCCTCGGCCGACGCATTGCCCGGCGTACAGATTTGAACCGTGCCCGTCATGCAATTCACAACCGTGACCTGGCACGCACCCAACCCGCACGTTGTCGAGCCCAACCCGTCATCGGTTGAGCCATCGCAGTCGTCGTCGAGCGAGTTACACGCCTCGGCCGACGGCTGGACAGTTGATGCGCAAACGAGCGCACCATTGACACACACATACACTCCCGGCACGCACACACCCTGTGCGCCCGGGGCATTACACACCGTACGCTCCAGCGGATCCGCTTCGTCCGTGGCACTGTCGCAGTCGTTGTCCACTCCGTCACACACGTCTGTGGTCGGTTGAACAGCATTGCACGTGCTCGGATCGAACGATCCGTTCACGCACTGCTCCGCGCCGGTGCCACACACGCTACTACAGGCCCGCAACAGGCCGCCTTCATCGGTCGAACCATCGCAGTCGTCGTCGAGCGAGTTGCAGGCCTCGGCCGATGGCTGAATGGTTTGCCCGCAAGTCAACGCTCCGGCCACACACGAGAAGGATCCGTTCAGGCAGATACCCACCGCGCCATTGACAGCGCAGGAGCCGCCGCTTCCCGGATTGCCTTCATCGGTTGAACCATCGCAGTCGTTGTCCACGTTGTCGCAGACCTCGTTCTGCGCTGGCGGAGCCGTGCATGTGGCGATGTCAAACACCCCATTGATACAGGACGAGACACCACTACCGCACGGACTCGTGCACCCTTGGGTTACACCCTCGTCCGTTCCGCCGTCGCAGTCATCGTCGAGCGAGTTACAAATCTCGGCCGACGGCTGGATATTGGAAACGCACGTGAGTGAGCCCGAGGAGCACACCAGACGTCCCGGCACGCACACACCACTCGTGGTGCCCACGGTACAAACACTACCAACATTCGGATCCGCTTCGTCCGTGGCACTGTCGCAGTCGTTGTCCACTCCGTCACACACGTCTGTGGTCGGTTGAACAGCATTGCACGTGCTCGGATCGAACGATCCGTTCACGCACTGCTCCGCGCCGGTGCCACAAACCGTACTGCAGACCTGCAACAGGCCGCCTTCGTCAGTTGACCCATCGCAGTCATCGTCCGCGCCATTACAAGTTTCGGTAACCGGCCCTTGGAATCCCGCGCAGGGACCCAAAGCGCCAGCCGAGCAGGTCCGAGAACCAACGTGGCAGATACCAGCGGTCAAAAACTGACCGTTTCCATCCACCGGACCGCAGGACTGCGGCGGATCGTAGTCGTTGCAATCGCAGGTGCCCAAAACTGGGTCCACATTCGAGTTGCACCCGATCGTTCCGTTTTCACAGGCAGTGGTTCCGGCGCTACACGCACCGGCAAGACCAGTGACGCAAACTGCGCCACTGCCCGGATTGCCTTCGTCCGTCGCACCGTCGCAATTGTTATCGCGGCCGTCGCAGGTTTCCGGTCCCTCGTTGATGCAAGGACCATACTCGCAACCCGTCAGCGGATCGTTATCGAGATCGTAAAAATACGACTCGCACGATCCGATCTCACACTTACCAGCCGCACAGACGGGCACTCCGTTTGCGACCGCACATGCAGAATCACATGCGCCGCAGTGTTCCACATCCGAGTTGAAATCAACATCTTCGTCCGTTCCGCCGTCGCAATCATCGTCGAGCGAGTTGCAGAGCGCGTCATCGGCCGACGGAAACACCGCGCCGACACACCCGCCCCAGGTCCCGTCCGAGTTGCACTGCCGCACCCCAAATGTACACTCTCCGGCCACCAGCAACGTGCCACCCAGCGCGCGCGGTCCGCAGAACTCCTCGTCTCCATCACTACAGGAACAGGCGGGAGATCCCGGATCCATGGCCGTGTTACAAACCACCTGACCGGCCACGCACATGGTCAACCCTTGGGCACACTGCCCGGGCAATCCGGTGTCACAGCTTACGCCGCTTCCCGGGTTGCCTTCGTCGGTCGAGCCGTCGCAGTCGTTGTCCACCTGATCGCATGTCTCGAGAACCGGATCGCGGTTCCCCAGGCACATGCCCCACTGACCGCTCGAGCAGACCTGAATTCCGAGCAAACACGCGCCCTCAGCCGTGGCGCCGCACGATTGGGTGGCGCCGGGCGGAGTACACGCGCACCCTTCATCGGTCGAGCCGTCGCAGTCGTTGTCCGTGTTGTCGCAACCGTTGGGCGACACTTCATTGCTGGCCGTCTGCACACAGAAATACAAACACGCTTCGCCAGTGCCGTCCTGATCATGCCAGAACTGATCGCACGACTCGAGCACGCAAGCGCCATTCGTACAGGCGCCCACCGCGTTATCAAACTGATTCGTACAGTCGTTTCCGCACCGACCGCAATGTTCGTTATTGTCCGCGAACGTAGCGGCGAACACGTTGTCCACGATCCCGTCGCAGTCGTTGTCCGCGCCGTCGCAGATCTCTGTCTGCGGCACGCGCGCGTCGCATGTCTGGTACTCGCCGGACAGGCAACGTTCAACGCCGACAGCGCAGATCGTGGCACACGGACGATTCATGTCCTCGTCCGTCACGCCGTCGCAGTTGTCGTCGAGCGAGTTGCAGATTTCGAGCGTGGGCTGACGCGCGGAGCACTCGCTCCACTGGCCAGTCACGCAGGTCTGCGTGCCCTCGCCACAGATCGTGACGCAGGATCGCACCAAACTCTCATCCACCACACCGTCGCAGTTGTCGTCCAAACCATTGCAGGTCTCGGCATGCGAAATGCACTTAGGCGCGCACTGAAACAGTTGCCCATGGCACACCTCGCCCCGTGGATTGCCAACGCAATCCTGATCCGTGAGACACGCTTTCCAGGTGCAAAAACGCGCCCCCGGCAAACACACCTCACCAGCTTCCGTCGCGCAGTCCGAGTCATCAGTGCAGACCACGCGCTGACAGGTGCGTTCTACCGCAGTGAACGGTCGGCACACGCTATAGTCATCCGCGCAGTCACGCGACTCGATACACGCTTCGGCCGCCGGACCAGCGTCTTCACGCTGAACCGGACCCGCATCGTGCTCGACCGGCGTGCCGGAGTCATCTTCCACGACGGCGCCAGAATCGCTGGCGCCGATGTTCTCGAGCTGGCAAGCGCTAAGCGCGCACAACCAGCTGGTCAGCCAAAACATCATCCCTTTGCTTTGCATTCTGTCTCCTTGGTTGTGTGAAACCTATGAAACCTTTGAGTGGTTGTCTAAATCAGTTGTCGAAGAACTTAACACCCGGACAAGCCAAAATTGGCCTTATCCGGCGTTGGCGTCCCCTTTACAAGACGTCATATAAGTAAAGCAAATACACACTATTATGTCAACACTTGACAGGAAATAGTGCCTCTGCTAGTATTCCATTTGGCTGAAAGTGAGTGCAACGGAAGCGAATGTATTCGGTGAAGAATTGTTGTTGCCGGTACATTTGCAACAGTCGGCACCCTTGATGCCACCCTGGTCTGCTTCGGCTTTCCCCCCCCCGGCCGATGTAGATCAGGGTTTTTTCTTTTTCCAAAAATAACAGGAGGTCGAGCACGAGCCCTAACCTCCTCTGGTGTCACACCAGCTACCGCCACGCTATCAGTTGTCGGAAGCATTTGGTGCGATATCGTATTGCACGGCCATGGTGGCGATGTCGTAGTCATCACCCTCCGCTGAAGCGAACAAAGTAATGTACAAACTACCCCCACCGGCTCGAATGGCCCAAGCATCACCCACCGCGTACTCCTCCGTGGTACTCGCCTCCAGAACGTAGTACGAATTGGTATCAACTTCATTCTTCACATCGATGCAATTTTCAGCGATGGGATCAACATTGTCCGGCCATTGTGGCATCATCAAACCGATGGCAACGCCGTTGTCAGCGCACAGATCGAAGCCGACTCGATGCCAGCCGACGTCGGTATTATGCACTGTGACATACAGCTTGGCGCGCTGACCAACCTGTAAACCCAAGATGTCGCCAGAATGGATGACATCAACCGTGCCATCACTGCGCCGAACCTGTGCATACCATCCTTGAATGGTCAGCAGTTCTTCGTTCTGGCCGATAGGACGCGAGGCTGGCACTGTCGCAGACATGAAGTCACTCGGTTGGCCAACACAGCCCACTACGGCCAACCAGCACATCCTTGATGTTACAACTAGAGCCGCTAGCTTTAGTCCGCCATTCACTTAGCTACCCTCCTTTTTTTATTTCCATCCCCAACTCATCAAGCTGGGACTGATTTATTTCCGCTGGCGCGCCCATCATTGGGTCGCGAGCGTCGCTTGTCTTCGGAAACGCAATCACTTCACGAATATTAGGCTCTCCCGCCAGCAACATGACTACGCGATCAATACCCGGCGCAAAGCCGCCATGCGGTGGTGGACCATAAGTGAACGCTTCCAGGATGTGACCAAAGCGTGACTGTTGTTCTTCAGTCGACACCCCCAGCAAATCAAAAATTTTGGCTTGAAAAGCCCGATCGTGAATACGAATACTGCCACTAGAAAGTTCATAGCCATTTAACACCAAATCATAGGCATTGGCACGGACTTTAAGCGGGTTTGAATCAAGCAGTGATAAATCATCCGGATGCACGGCACAAAATGGGTGATGCATGGCATCAAGTTTGCCGGTTTGTTTATCGGCCGCAAACATCGGAAAATCTACAATCCAAGCAAAAGCCAGTTCATTCGGGTCATTCTTATCTTTGCGTAAATCCGGTTTGTCACTGCCGTATTTCTCCATTGACTCGGCATAGGTCAAACGCGGAAACGGGGTTTGGATAATATTTTTTTCCGGCGTGACAGTTTTTACCAATTCACAAAACATCGCTTCAGTGAATTGCAAAATATCTTCGCGCTCAACAAAACTCATTTCAAAATCAAGCTGGGTGAATTCCGGCTGGCGATCGCCGCGCTGATCTTCGTCGCGGAAACAGCGCGCTATTTGAAAATATTTTTCAAATCCGGCTACCATTAATAACTGCTTGAACTGTTGGGGTGATTGCGGCAAAACATAAAATTTTCCCGGGTACACGCGCGACGGCACCACATATTCCCGCGCCCCTTCCGGCGTACCGCGCATCAAAATTGGTGTTTCCACCTCAACAAAATCATGCCGATGCATCCAGTCGCGAAAAAAAGTAATCACACGATCACGTAAGCGGATATTGGTTTGCATGCGCTCGTGACGTAAATCAAGATAGCGATATTTTAATCGCAATTCTTCATTCGCCTGACGATCTTCATTGTCAATTTCAAATGGTGGCGTCTCGGCTTTTGAGTATACCGTAATTTCTTTAGCTAGAATTTCAACCTCTCCGGTGGGTGTGTCGGCATTAATGCTTTTGGTATTTCGTTTTTGCACCATACCGCGAATACCGACACAAAATTCCGGCCGCAATTCTTTGGCCGTAATCATTCCCTGCTCGCCCATATCATTCGGGTGCGCTAACACCTGTACCAAACCACCCCGGTCGCGTAGATCAAAAAAAATCATCTTGCCCAAATTCCGCCGGCGATGAATCCAGCCCTGCAATAAAACTTCTTCACCGATTTTTTGTAGTGTATCTTTGGTTAGTGTTCGTTGCATAAAATTTCTGTGTTACTACGAATATACGAATTGAAACGAATTTACGAAGAATGCACACTGCCGAGATTAAAATTCGTAAATTCGTACCTCATTCGTACATTTGTAGTGTCATGGTTCTAGTCGATTTATCAACCGCGGAAACGGAATGGTTTCACGGACATGTTTTAAGCCGCAGACCCAGGCCACAATGCGCTCTAGCCCATAGCCAAACCCGGCATGCGGCACACTGCCGTATTTGCGCAAATCCAAATACCAACTAAATGTTTTTTCATCCAAGCCGCTGTCTTTCAAGCGTTTAATCAACTCTTCGTAATTATCTTCGCGCACCGAACCGCCGATAATTTCGCCGTACCCTTCCGGTGCCAACATATCCGCGCACAACACGCGCGCCGAATCCTCGGGATCGCGCTTCATATAAAACGCTTTAACCACGGCTGGATATTTTTCCACGAACAACGGTTTATCGAACGATTGCATGAGTAGGGTTTCATCATCCGCCCCCAAATCGTCATCGGCTTTGATATCGGAACCCAGCTCATGTAATTTCTGCACCGCTTCGGCGTGCGTCATCCGATAAAATGGCGCTTTTACATTTTGTAATACCTTTGTGTCGCGTTCTAGAATTATCAATTCTTGAGTACGGTTTTTTAACACCCGTTGCACCATAAATGAAATCAAGTTTTCTTGCACTGCCAAATTTTCATCTTGGCCATTAAACGCCACCTCGGCGTCCATCATCCAGAACTCCGTTAAATGCCGACGCGTTTTTGATTTCTCGGCGCGGAACACCGGCCCGAAATCAAACACGCGACCATGCGCCGCGATCGCCGCTTCCAAATATAACTGACCGGATTGCGTTAAATACGCCGGCCGGCCGAAATAATCAATGGTAAACAAAGTACTCGTACCTTCACAGGAGTTCGGTGTTAAAATCGGTGAATCAATTTTAATAAACCCATTTTGCTTAAAAAAATCATACGTGGCCAAAATCAATTCATTGCGCACGCGCTGAATTGCCCACTGCGTTTGCGCTCGCAACCACAAATGCCGATTGTCCAACAAAAAATCCGGTCCGTGCTCTTTTTTGCCGATCGGATACTCCGCCGCCACCTGCAAAACCTTAACGACTTTGACATCCATTTCATACCCAAACGCCGAGCGCTTATCCTCCCGAATGGTGCCGGTTAGCTCAACACTGGATTCAATCGTAATTGTTTGCGCCGCCTGCCAACTTTGCAAATCCACCTGATCTTTCACCACCACCGCCTGCAACCAAGCCCCGCCATCCCGAAACTGTAAAAACGCAATTTTCCCACTCGACCGCACATTAAAAACCCACCCCTTAACGGTTATTTCCTTTCCTATCTGCTCGGCGATATTCTGTAAAAATACATAATTTGACATGCGCATAGTTTATCTTACCAGCGCATAAAATGCAACCTAGATATTCACAAAAAACTAAATCAATTGATGCGGCATTTCGACTGGCTGGCCTTTGCCGGCTATTACTTGTTCAATATTGTATGTGCCGAATTTTGGCGCGTCTAAAAATCCGTTCATAGCCGCTTCGGCTAACCAACCGCTTTGAATCCAATCAAATAACCATTCATCGCAATAGCGCGGATCGTCTTGACCAATACCGCCGCCCACCGCGCGCAACCATAATTTATTAAACCATTCTTGGGAACCAATATACGGAGCGGTGATAATCGGGATGCCTAGGCCAGTATAGAAGGACAACTCGCTCGGTTTGGTCCATAAAATATCCGTAGTGCGCAAAACTTCATCAAAATGCAAAAAATAATCTTCTGTCCGCGGTTCGTATAAAATTTTTATCACCCCCTGTTCCAATAAATGAATTAATTTTGCCTGCATCACGGCTTGATGGAAATAATCCGCCACATCAGCCCGCGACCCGGCTACCAACACCAAATTAATTTCTCTGGCTTGCAAACGATGAATCAAGCTATGTAAAATTATCACCCCTAATTCCCGTTGCGCTCCGGCGCCACCGACGGCGAAGGTTAGCGTGAGCGGATGAGCCGGTTTTGCCGGCAATTTATGATTACCCAAATGTTCTTCCACTGTTTCATGATACGTATCCAAATAGCGCCGTTCCGGATCAAGATTTACTAGACGTGCCGCCAAGTCAGCCCGTAAAGTACTCATAGCACGACCACCGATATTTTCTTTCGGCAAAGGAAAACCGGTCAAAAAAATATTCTCCGGCTCCACTCCATACCGTTCCAGTCGTTCAACCACGCGCGTGTTGGAAGCCAAATAACGAATCCGACTTTTATGTGGTTCTAATGGCGCCCAAGCACGGCTGATATCCGCATCGGTCGTGATACAATAAATTTCTCCCGGGTAGCCGTGTTCTTCAGCAAAAAAGGCAATGGTAAAAAATGAGGTAAGCAAAGGCCGCGGATCCTTGGACAACGTCTCAATCAAATGCCGACCCCATTGCTCATGACGGATAAAATTATAAATTTTTTTTAGCTGCCAAGATGGTTTAGACAAATCGCGGCGGGGATAAAATGCCGGAATACGCTGAAGATAATCCATCATGCCAAAAATCCACTCCCCGACGAGGGGAATGTTTTTGAGACGCGAAACCGTTTCGTAAATACCACGCCCGCCCTCCCACAAACGCTGGTCACTCTCGGGGATATGCGGATAGCGGTTGGCAATAATAATTTCACCCTTGGCAATATCGCGAAACGGAAACGTCGCCCGCTGATGGCCATAACCCATATCAACCGTCACCACCCAAGATTTTCCATTCTTATGCTCCATGCTATTGAGTGTAGCATAAAATTATTAAAGAGAAAAATCTGCCGCCTATTCTAAAGACGTTGCTTTTCCCATAGTTCGAAAAAGCGACCGCGTTGGACGTGAAGTTCTTCAAAACTACCTTCTTCAATTATTTTACCTTCCTCCACAACAATAATGCGGTCCATTTCTCGTATGGTGGTAAGGCGATGAGCGATCACTATCGCCGTTACGTTATGAAAAAATTCATGAAGCGACAAACGAATTTTTTCTTCTGATTCAATATCAAGATGTGATGTTGCCTCGTCAAGCAATAATAATTCCGGATTTTTAAAAACCGCCCGCGCAATACCCACGCGCTGACGTTCGCCCCCCGATAGTCGGACACCTTTTTCACCAATCAATGTTTCAACACCATGCGGAAGCCGCGCCAAAAAATCATGGACATGAGATACCTGAATGGCTTTTGCGAACAAACCTTTATTTTTTTCTTCTTTCATGTTAGCCAGTGCGACATTGTCACGCAAACTGAAATTAAATACTTCCGTATCCTGAAGAACAACCGCCGAGTGTTTGAAATAATCCTGCTTACTAATACTGGTCAACGGCACGGTATCAATCAAAATCTCTCCCGAATATGATTCGTGTTCTTTCAACAATAACTTAAAAATAGTTGACTTACCCGCGCCGGAAAGTCCAACAATACCAACCTTTTCTCCGCGGTTAATGGCAAAAGAAATATTGTGAAGCACAGGATTATTTCCATAAGAAAATGATACGTCACGAAAAGAAATTTTCTTCCACTTACGAGGAAACTTCACTTTACCATCAATACAATCAATGCGCACCGGCTCTTTCAATAATTCAAACATGCGTCCAATACTTAATTTGGCGATAATATAATCTTGCGTGACTTCAGCCAGGTCATTTACTGAATGCTGCAATGAGTTAAAGTACCCAAAGAACAAAACAAGAAACCCAACCTGATATTGCCCTTGAATAACGCCGTAGACAATAAAAACAATCACACCGATTTGAAACAATTGAGCATAAACACTTCTTGCGGCACCACTGGTGGTGAACCAAAAAATACGGGCAAGAATTTTTTTGAAAAGCTCATCCGATTCTCTCCTAATAATTTTTTTGAGGGCGCTGGCCATCCCCAAAACTTTTACACTACGAACGTTATTCAACGCTTCGAACAAAATTCCCTGCAAGTTTTCGTCTTGAACATTTACGATGCTCGCGGCGCGAGAGGCCTTTTTTCTAAAAAAATACGCCAGCGTATAATACGTCACTAGAAACGCCAAAGTTAACCACGCCACCGTCCTGTCAAACCGAGCAATGATAAACGTAATGCCAATAAAATTAATGGCTATTTGTAGTATATTGATAATCCAAATTCTTAGGATACGGTCAACACTATCAGATCCACGAACTATTTTCTTCAACTTATTACCCGTATTTTCATGTTCGTGCCACGCAATATCGAGATCGAAAAGATGAGCGATACTCGCCATTTGCACATTAAGCGCCACTCGTTCACCCGTTCTAAACATCAACATCTTTGCCACATAATGCCCGCTATATCGAAATAGTATAGCGGTAATAGATAAACCAAATATAACCCAAACTTTTTGTAGAGAATCCCCCGGTTGATATATCGTAAGAAAATTAACCAATAGCGCCAAACCGTAAGCGAGATACAACCACGCCATGTCGCCAATGATTCGAGATACAGTAGAAAAAAATAATCGAGCTCGATACGGTTTAAGAAACGGCCAAAGATCTTTTACGAGAGACCAATTGGAATAAATCTCCTTTTGAGATTCTGTCGTGGTTGCCGAAGTTGCCATAATTGATTTTTATAAAATCGTTTACACTAGTATAACACAAACTAATCTAGGCGCCAATAAAAAACAGTGCTACTCCGAACACTGAATGAAATCCAATTTTTTTAGCAAAAACCCAAACGCCAAATTTTGCCGCTCCGTCTTCGCCATAGTTATATTATACACAACATCCTTACAAACTCCAGTTTGTAAGGATGTTATTTGAAAGAATGGCGGGCGGGGGTTCCATTTAGGTGGTTTGCTCTAAGAAAGTTGCCAGTTCTCGAAGCGGTCTCTTTTTGTTATCCCAAAAGTGAGTTTTAATACCGACAGATTGAGCACTCTTTACTGCTTCTGGGTTGTGCTCAAAATAAACAACTTCTTCCGACTTCAAATTAAAATGCTCTAGCATTTTCTTGTAATATTCGGGGTTAGTTTTTTCTGGATCATGCTTGAGTTTAAAAACTTCGTATGGCATTTTATCCAATCCAAATTTCTTAAATTGTTCGTCATTTGCACCAGTGAGAATTATTTTTGTATTCGGAAACTCATCAAGTATTTTTCTCATTGGCTCAAAAATATCGAAACCGTTTTCGGTTTCTATAACAAACGCATCTACGGCATCAACTAAAATTATTTTCATAAATTAAAATTTTGGGTTAAATAACTTTTTCAGCTCCTCATTCTTTTCGGGGTGAAGTTTCGCCT
Organism: uncultured Gammaproteobacteria bacterium; assembly: GCA_964491085.1. Classification (GTDB taxonomy): domain Bacteria; phylum Patescibacteriota; class Patescibacteriia; order CAZBFB01; family CAZBFB01; genus CAZBFB01. Next base: position 18,850 of record CAZBFB010000051.1, read on the forward strand.
CGTAAAGTTTTGGGATTATTTCCTTTTCAACAAAATTTTTATTTATTGCAATTTCAATAAACTCATCGAGATTGACTAACTTGAGGGCAATTTTTTCTCCAGCATCCAAATCCATATCTGCTACTTTCTTTAAGCCCTTAGCGATAAAAGTATAAACAACCCAGTCAATTTTTGAGGTAGGATGTTGAGCGTCCCACAAAACAAACTCTGACGCTTCGTAACCACTTTCTTCAAGTAATTCGCGTTTTGCCGCTTC
>CAZBFB010000052.1:0-6422 GCA_964491085.1 uncultured Gammaproteobacteria bacterium
GGTACAGCGATTAAAAGATCTAAAACAAAATGTAGAATAAACCAATAACGAAGACAGCGAGGAATAGTCGCCATATATTTAATTTAGCTGGATTGATTAATATTTAATTCGACCATAGATAAGTCCGATAATTTTCGCAAAGATCATTATCCCAAGAATACCGACAAGCCATCCATCAAGATTGTGCTGTAAGCTCTGAATAATAATACCTACGACCAAACCACCGGCACCCGTTAGATATGCAATCCGGCCAGCCATAAAGCGGTGCAGTGCCTCTCGTTCATCTTGCGCGGTTTCTCTCCAGATAAAACTGGCGAAAAGCGCGAACGCGACAATCAATCCGGCGATCATCATTATTAAAAGAGTGTTTGGCATCCAAAAACCAAAGGGATTGAGAAATAAGACGAGTAGCACAATGAGTGTCAAGGAAACAAAGATTTCTTGTAGAAAATTATTTTTCATATTTGATATGGAAAATTTCTTCAATAGATTTTTTAAAGAATTTAGCAATTTTTAATGCTAAAAGTACCGAGGGTGTGTAATTCCCTTTTTCAATAGCAATAATGGTCTGTCGGGTTACCCCAACTATTTCGGCCAACGCTTCTTGGGTAATGCTGGTCTTTGAACGTAATTCGTAAACCTGATTTGAAATTTTCTCTTTCATACATATAGGAGGTTGATCTCATTGTAACGCGAGCTGTATCAGTATGTCAAACTGACTTTACAATCCAAACCCTTTTCGTTTTCAGAAACTTGGAGCAAGGGCGTGGTGTAAGGGGATGGTGTGGGTGAAATTCCGCCGCGCCCGAGAAAAACAGAGGCCACACTCGCCACCTGACTCATTAGAGGCAGAGCCAAGCAAAGTCATAAAGATACTCCAGAAAAAACTTCTATCATCTAAGATAGAAGTTTTTTCTTTTGGCACTCTTTTTATGATAAACTATACTCCATGCTCACAACTAAACCACGATTCCCTTCACTCCTCACCCACGTTGGCGTGTTTCTATTATTTTTCGGCATCTTCTTGGTGGCGCAATTTAGTATTGGCGGCTTGTGGAGTCCGGATGACGGCTACTATCATGCCAAACACGCCTGGCTGATGGCCGAAAGCGGTAATCCCACATTGGTTGAACCGTGGATCGCGCCACACTGGCTCACCTACGCCCCGGCTGATCCGTGGTGGGGATTCCATGTACTTCAATCTATCCCGATGCATTGGCTTGACCCGATTACCAGCACAAAAATTGTCGCCGCCGCTTTGGCCGCGCTCATGTTTCTTGTATTGTTTAGCATTTTCAAAGCCGAGCGTGTGCCGCGGGCGTTTTGGTGGACCGCTCTGCTCCTCATTTCCTCCCGCCTCTTATTGATGCGCTTGCTTTTCGAACGCCCGCATCTTGTGGCGCTATCATTTTTGCCTTTGGCATATTGGCTAACCATGCGCCACAAATATTACTGGCTGTTTGGGCTAACACTCCTCTATACCCTACTCTACAATCTCGCGCCAATCATGCCCCTCATGATTATGGGATATGTAATCATTGATGGACAAATAAAAAATCCGATGCCTTTTCCTAAATATTTCACCCGGCAGATTAATCTCAAACCCATCATCGCTACTGGTACCGGCTTACTGGCCGGTCTACTGATACACCCTAACAGTCAAAATTATATCTACATCATCAGCTTGCATCTCTGGCAAATTTTGTCTCTGCGTTTACAAGGGGTGCGCTTGAATTTTGGTAGTGAAATTCAAACCATTTCGTTTACCGAATTATTTTATAGCAACGCGCCTATTATTATATTATATCTCTTAATCATTGCCGCCGTAATCGCCACCCGATCATCTCACGCGCGCGCAGCGTGGCACAAAATTTACACGCTGGGCGTGTTAAGCGGGGGGTGGTTCTTACTCATGATCCCTCTGCCGCGCGCGATCGAATACTGGGCGCCGCTGGCGTGGTTATTTATCATTCTGGCTGGCGCGCAATTACTCCGGACCGAAACTGGGCAAATCATTCGGGCAAAATTTATCGCCCTCAGCGGCAAAAAAATTCCGCTCGTATTTTTAAGCGGATTTTTTATTATCATGATCATGACGAATGTACAATTATTAAATGCCTATCGCGCCAACCACCAATCGCTCGATGACGATCATCCCGGATTTCGCGCGGCGGCGGCCTGGCTTAACAACCATACCCCTAAACACTCGATTGTATTTTATCCGATCTGGTCATACTGGCCGCCGATGTTTTTTTACAATAATCATAATCGCTACCTGACCGGCATGGATCCGACATTTTTGTACGAATATAGCCCGTCTCTTTATTGGCTGTGGAATAACATTTCCACCGACGGCACTGTCTGTGACCAGGCGTCGCTGTGTCCAGAAACTTCGCCCCGCTGGTCGGCGGCCGCGCTTCCGGCCACTTTACGCAATAACTTTAACGCCGACTATGTGTTGATAAAAATCGATCCAGAAAATTTATTCTTCCGCCTGCTTGATCAACGCACTCGTGATTTTAGTAAAGTATACAGCAACGAGCAGGTAGCGGTGTATCAAATTTTGTAAGCAGTAAATCCAGTAAATTTAGCTTAATTTACTGGCCTCGCTGGATTTACTGAATTTACTATTCTAAAACGGATTTTCTTGTTCTGGCGCGATGAATGTTTGTACGTGCGGCGGACTAGTAACGCGGAAATAGATGTAACTCACCATGTAGACAAGCGCAAATGCCGCGAACACGATGCCCATACCCACAATACTGCGGGTAACCAGATTTTTGGCATTATCTAACTGTTCCGGGTTGCCCGCGGCGCTCATCCACAAAAATCCGCCGTAAATCATGACAATCAAAAAAATGGTGCCACTTAAGGAAAACACCAGACCAATCACGCGGCCGAAAGCGATTTGAAAAAAATCTTCAGTCGCATCCACGTTCCTGACCGCATTAGCGCCAAACGACTCCGAGCCGACCGAGCGGAGCGCGCCGGATATATCATCCAACGCGCCACGATCGGGCGGTGGTGACGATGAAGGATCTGACAGCGCGCCTTCAAACCAACTACCCTGACCAGATACCGCATCCCAAAAACCGGCCCGCGCCACCGGCATGGTAACAGATAAAAAAACTATGATAACAAATCCGCTAAGAAAAATTTTTACACCTTGAGAATTAAACATAATTCTAAATAAGCTGGCATTAACTTCCGCCAAACTGACCGGCGCGATAAGGATTGTCCAACAAGGTCGCTTGCGATAACAAAAATGAAGCCATGTAAACAACGGCAAACGCCACCAAAACCAGGCCAATACCGATAATACTATTTTGTAAAATGTCTTTAGCCCGATCAACTTCTTCACTCCGGCCGCGGGCATTGAGCCAAACAAAGCCGCCATAGGTCAAGAAACCGATCAACACTATGCCGATAATAGATAAAGCATAGCCAATCAATCGCCCCACGGTTGATTCAAAAAATTGCGTATCCGTATCAATCCCACCGACGGTAACATTACCAAACACCGGCTTGGCGGTTTCAGTTAAACCAGCTTCAATGCCCGATAAGCCGCGCGCGTCTTCGCCGGAACGCGGCGGATCGTCCGCCGCGGAAACGAAAGAAATAAAAAAAATGGTAACGAGAACCACCACCAAAATAATGCGAGAAAAATATTTCATAGGTATGTCCCCCACCTATCCTCCTCCTTGAGTACCAGAGGGAGGAAAGAATTAATTCTTCCTCCCTCTGATTTCAGGGGGAGGATAGGTGGGGGTTAATTCTGCGTCTACCCTCATTGCAATGTGGCGGAACGAAACGAGTACACCACAAAATAGGCAATCACAAACGTGGCCAAAACAATCAGAATACCAATAATCGCGGATTGAATAATGCCTTGCGCTCGTTCGATTTCTTCTGTATTGCCGCGCGATTTGAGCCAGACAAAGCCGCCATAAAACAGAAACGCGACCAGCACAATCCCCAGCATGGATAAAATCACATTGATTACCCGGGCCGCGATAATAACCAGCACGTTTTGTTGTTCGGTCTGTACCGTGCCCTCGATCAAGGGCACATAACTGGCATCAAAGGCCTGTCCGCCCACGCGCCGCAAAAATCCAAAAAAACCAGCCCCGCCGGTGTAGCTGTTGGTTTCAACAAAATCACCTGACCCGAAAGCGGCGGACGCGGCAATAGGCATCAGTATCGTCAAGGCCAACATGACAGGAATAAACTTTTTCATACTGTTCACTACGAATATACGAATTGAGACGAATGTACGAATAAATACGGACTAACCAAGATTAAAATTCGTAAATTCGTACCTCATTCGTATATTCGTAGTACTAGGTAACGATATAAAACACAAAGCGCAATAATGTGCGCACAATTACATACGCCCCAACACTGATACCCAAACCGATCACGGCTTGCACCACGCGTTTGCGCGCATCGGTTACTTGCTCTTCATTGCCTCCGGCCGTCATCCATTGCACCCCGCCATACATCACAATGGCCAAAAAAATCGCGCCGGTAAACGATAAAACCACACCCAAAATACGACCAATAATCACAAACAACGATGGCGGTTCGGCCGTTGGACCAAATACGACTGAATTCATCGCCCCCACCCAACCGGTAAATATTTTAAAATAACTTGTTGGCGCCGTGGCCGGGGTATGGCTTGTGGCTAGGGCGGGCAGGGAAAAAAAAGTAACTAATAATACGTAACTCGTAATTAGTAAAAGATAAATTTTTGAAACAATTTTTTTCATACTAATTCAATCCGCCTTGTTGGATAAATATTTCCAGCGCCGTAACCAACACAAATCCGGTCAACGAAATCAACGCGCCGACCGTGGCGCGAATCAATGTTTTTCTGGCTGTATCAACTTGCTCTTCATTGCCCGCGGCGCCCATCCACTTGTTGCCGGCATATAAGCATAAAATCAAAAACGCTATACCGGTGGCAGCTAAAAACCAACGAATAAATGTGGCCACCAACACCGCCGGCGTGTTAAGCGTAACCGGCAAATCGCGGCCAAAAATCGTGTTAGATAACTCGGTAAAATTGGTTTTGATTGACTCGGAAAAAGTAGCGGCGGAAGCGCTCGCGGGAATCAGCCACCAGCCACCAGCCACCAGATATAAATATATTTTGGAAACAATTTTTTTCATACTGTGTATCATGGCGAGTCCGCCAGCTGGTAAACGAAGCCATCTGCGTTTTGTATTGTCATCCCAAACTTGATTGGGGAGCCAGATTAACCCACGGGTTTAATTTCCAATTACCAATATCCAATTTCCAATGAAATTTGGCATTAAGCATTGGACATTTTGTTGGAAATTGGAAATTGGGTATTGGAAATTATTGAGCTAGGGGGTCTGGATTCCCGTTTTCACGGGAATGACAGTTGAGATATTATTTCACTGCACTAAAATCGAACCCAATCCAACTGATTCCAGCACCACATTAAAGATAAAGTACGCTAACACATAGCCGGACATGGTGATGACCAAACCGATAATCGCCGTTTGCAAAGTGCCAATGGCCGCTTCCACTTTTTCATCGTTGCCCCGCGCCGTCATCCAGGTAAAGCCGGCATATAAAGTCAGCACCACAAAAATTACAGACACCAACGCCAACATGGTTTTGATCACCAGACCGACCACTTGGGTGGGGGTTTTTGGATACGGCGACGTGTTCGTAGCAATGCCGGCGGACCGCAATGTTGCCAAACCAGCACTGCCAATATCAGTTATCAGACCAGCCGAAGCGAACGGCGCTACCAACGCCGGCCCCACCAACGCCAACACCAACCACAGCATGAAAAATTTTTGACGAAAATGCATAAAATTTTTGTCATTGCTCGAGGAATTCCATCCCCTCCCTTGCCCTCCCCTTGTGCTCAAGAGGAGGGAAAAGTTTATCCCAACTGACCCAAAAGAACCAACACAAAGTTCAAAATTACATACGCGCCAGTGACAATACCCAGACCGATGGCCGCGTGGATAATCATATCACGGGAGCTCTTAATTTTTTCTTCCTCGCCCGCCGCCGTCATCCACTTAATACCGGCATAAATCACCAACACCACAAATACTGTGCCGAGTAAAATCAAAATAGGGTTGAGAATTTTACCAACAATGGTTCCGATAGCGCTAGCATTGATGGTTCCAGGTGCTTGATTACTTTGCGGCAAACCAGAGGTCGAGGCCGCACTCTGTAATCCACATTTTAACACATCGAGCGCGCTTGACGCGGCTGGATTGGCACACGACGACGGCGCGGCTTGTGCCGACCCCAACCAACCAACTAACCCGACAACAAACAACCCCGCCACAACGAGGAAGCGTAACCAGAATCCACCTCGAGTAACGGGGTTGTTGAACATACTGACTGACAAAAATACTAGGAAATTGCCGTA
>CAZBFB010000053.1:0-5361 GCA_964491085.1 uncultured Gammaproteobacteria bacterium
ATCAAGATTGGTGGCTGGATCGAGTTTCAAGGAGTTGAGTGATCCCCAAGTGAGCACACAAGCGCTACCGGTACAGATTTCTGAACCAAGTACGCCGTTAGTCATTTTTTTCAAAGATACATTGCTGGTGTTGTTAATGGCCGTGGTAGTTCCATCGGCTTTCATGTTGCCTTCTGGACCAGGGGGAAATTGCGCGAATAGATTGGCGTTAGTGGAGACCGCTCCGGCGCCAGCGCTGGGTACAAAGGTTTGCACGCGGGGCAGGGTGGTGTTGGTACCGCCAGAGAAAGCACCGGTCTTAAAGCGGTACACCGAAGCCGCCGCCAGCGCGTTTAACGAAAGATCCTTAACACCGGTACCGATCACGAACGAGTACCACGTGTTAGTGGTAAGCGCGCTGTTGTTACACAAGATACGCGTTGTCCCGGTAAGCGAGACGCTTGTGCACAGGTTCGATCCGGTCACCGTTGCGCCGGTGGCGCCACACGCCGCCGTGGCTTTCGCCGCATCGGTACTCCCTGATTCTGTGCCACTGCACTGCTTGAGAGTTACGGTCGTAGTGGTCACTGTGCCAGCGGTTAGCGCCTCACTCAAAGTACGATCCACAATCGCTTCGGCCGGGGTGAATTGCTGGGTGTCCGCCGGAGCGCCGGTGGCGGTGGCAGTGGGCGCGGTAGCATCGCGAGTAAAAGTGCCAATCGTAACCGCGCTAATACTGGGGGAGGAAATCGAAGTGGTAATCGCATTTCCGGCACCGGTTGCAAAAGATAAGCTAAAAGCATCGCCGGTAGCAGCCGTGCTTTTCCATTTAAATGTTACAATATAGGTCTTGACGGCGCCAAGAGCAATGAAAGTATTGGGAGTGTTATTATCACAATCAGAATCAACCTCAAGCGTGGTAACCGTAGAAACATTCGGAATGGTGGGATTTGGCGCAGTGCCACCTTTACAAAACTGTGCTTCTGTCCCATCAAGAATGCCGTTCGTGTTCGTATCTTCAAAAATATCGAATTGGCTAATATCATTGCTAAATGTCCCACCGGTCTGTACGGTTGTTACTTTCAGTCCAGTCCAATTTTCCCCTGACCCGCTTAATTGGAACCTGGCAATGGGGAATAAAACGTCTGACACGTCATCAACCAACGACGCGGTGTTCAAACTGGTGGTCGTGGGAGCAAGATTAACTGTCACCGCCGCTTGGGCACTGGGAATCAATACCGTCAACGGCGCCCCGAGCGTCCATAGCACAGTGGCAACCATTAAAAAAAGCGATAAGCCACGACGCCCCATCGCTTTTATTTTATGCGCGTGCTTCGACGCGATTCGAACAAAAATATTTTTCAACATATGCATATGCTTCTTTTTTTTATTAAACAATTTTTAAATTTTAAATTTTGTAGCTTAAATATAAAGTCAAAAACGACTTTTGCTTTTTGTCTTTATGTTTATATTATACTATACAACATTTTTCCTGCATACATAAAAACAAAATAGATATCCACAGCCGAATTACCACTTGAAACAATAAAAACTGTCTTTTATTCCCTGCGGATGTCGAAGGGCTACTGTATTTCTATTTTTGTGGAAACTCTCCCAAGGTTACACCAACCGTTTTCTCAACGTTTCCCCGCCGCACCAACAAAGAAACAGTGTCATCGGGATTTTTCTTACCAACCAGTAAGCCCAAGGGATGTTCCGCATCAATTGCCACACCGTCAGCCGAAATAATAATATCGTTTTCCCTAATACCGGCTTTATCTGCCGGACCGCCCGGAATCACGGCCAAATCAGTTTGTTTTTGTCCGCGCACCACCAACGCGCCGGCTTTGACCGGTAATTGATTTTCTTCGGCAATTTGTTCGTTCAACAACACATAGCGCACCCCCAGCCACGGTCGCACAATCTTGCCGTGCAGTTTAACACTTTCAATCACGCGTTTGGCTTCGTTGATAGGGATAGCAAAACCGATGGACTGTCCTTGATTGTTAATCGCGGTATTAATACCGATCACACGACCAGCCAAATCAATCAACGGCCCGCCGGAATTGCCCGGGTTAATGGCCGCGTCGGTTTGAATCGCTCCTTCAATTACTTCCGTACCAATACCCACGCCGCCAGCATCCACCCGCCGACCAATGCCGGAAATAATACCCCGCGTTACGGTGTTGCGATATTCAGCCAAGGTGTTGCCGATCGCGATAACGCTTTGCCCGACTTTTAATTTGTCAGAATCACCTAACTGTACCACTGGCAAATTTGTGGCCTCAATTTTAATAATCGCCACATCCAGCACCGGATCGCGTCCTAATACTTTCGCGTCAAACTTACGGCCGTCGTTCAACACCACCAAATATTGCGCTGATTCGTCGACCACCACGTGCCGATTGGTCGCGATCATACCGTCGGCCGTAACGATAAAACCGGTGCCGGCGCCAACTTGCTGACGCTGTTTGGTTTTTGGTGTGGGTGAAGGCAATTGCTCTTGAGGCAACGAAAATCCGAACGGGCCGAAATTGAAAACATCCGGTCCGGTTTGATTGGCTGTATTGACATCTTTCGAAATCAAAATACTCACCACCGCGGGCAAAGCGGTTTGCACACTCGTGACCGTCTGATCTTCAGCATTGCCAGCCGGTGCGTTTGGCGATGACCCAACAGTACCGGCCGCGTGTGGTCGAGGTGTAAACCAATTGGTGATTGTTGGTGGTAAAAAAAACCAATTAGAAACAAAAACACCGCCCGCTAATCCCCCAACCAATCCGCTGACAAAACCAATCAGAAGAATAACCACCAACCACACCCGCGGCCCTTTGAAAAATGAGGAGGACATGGAATCAGTAAATCCAGTGAATTAAGTAAAGCCAGTATTACTATGAATATACGAATGAGGTACGAATTTACGAATTTTAATCTGGGTTAGTGAATCTTAATTCGTAAATTCGTCTCAATTCGTACATTCGTAGTGACTGATCGTATATTCGTAGTGACCTTTAAAACCCTTTAAAACTTTCAAATTGCTGTTGTATATCGCCAGCTTGCTTGATAATATCAGTCAAATACGGCGCAGCATAAATATAACCCATAACCAAGCCAACAATCAATACGATCCACTTCAAGCTGTGGATAACCGTGCCAATCACCATGCTGGTATGCATCTTTTTAAGCAGGCGCTGGTTCTCCTGCGCTAAATGCAAGTTTTCTTCCAACAACAATTTAATTTCATCGCGAGATATTGTTTCCAAGGGCATAGTAAAATATTTTAGAGTGTCATCCCCGACCTGATCGGGGATCCAGATTAACCCCTATTCAAATTTCCAATTACCAATATCCAATTTCCAATGAAATTTGGCATTAAGCATTAGACATTTTGTTGGAAATTGGAAATTGGGTATTGGAAATTATTAAGCTGGTGGGGTCTGGATTCCCGCCTCCGCGGGAATGACAATCAAAAAATTATTTAGTAATTTATGAATTGGTAATTTGGTAATTTACTTCTTCCCCCGTTTCTTTGTTAATCGCTTCAGCTCTCGTTCAAAGGTGCGGACATCGGCGAAGGAGCGATAGACCGAGGCAAACCGAATGTAGGCCACTTTATCAAATCGCTCCAACTGTTTCATTACAATCTCGCCCAGATCAGAGCTGGTGATTTCCGTGCCGCGCAATTTTTGAATCTCGCGCTCGATGCGATTGACCAAATTGCGAAACCGATCCGCGGTGATCGGCCGTTTTTGCAAGGCCTTAGTCAAGCCACTGATCAATTTGTCACGACTATACGGCTCCCGTCGGCCATCACGCTTGACGACGGTGATATCCAGTAGCACCATTTCTTCATGCGTGGTAAATCGAAACCCGCACGCCGAACACTCCCGCCGCCGCCGAATAGTCAACCGATCCGGCGACAGCCGAGAATCCAACACCCGAGTATCTTGCGCCGGACAAATGGGACAATGCATAATAAAATTATAGCATGTAATCTGTAACTTGTAACTCGTCCGCTTCGGATCGACCGAGTCGAGACGGGTAATCTGTACATGGTACAAAAATAGCCCACCTGGGCTATTTTTAATATTCAATATCACCATTTACGTATTATCCCCCTGCGGGGGATCCCCCGCAGGGGGACGGATTACATTCTCTTCAAAGCATTTTCTTCCGAATAAACGCCGGGATATCTAATTCGTCTTGGGCTTCGGGAGCGGCGCTGGTTTTGGTGGTGGTGGCGCGACGACGGTCTTCGCCGGCGGCTTTTTGTTGCATACGCACGCGCTCTTCCTCTTCTTGTACGCGTTCTTGTGTACGGCGCGCGTCATAATCATCTTCCGGCTCAACTGCCACCGCTGACATCAGACGACTCGATGTGGCTGGTGAATGAGCCGCCGCCGGAACATAAAACGATTCACGACGGGTGGGGGTTTTTTTACCAAAACCAGTGGCCACGACCGTTATTTTCACTTCATCGCCGAAATCCTCATTGATAACCGCGCCGAAAATAATTTTAGCGTTCGGATCGGCTGATTCGGTCACAATCTTGGCCGCTTCGTTCACTTCATGCATGGACATATCCGGACCGCCGGTAATCGTGAACAAAATACCTTTGGCGCCATCGATTGCCACTTCGAGCAACGGACTTTCAATCGCCATTTGCGCCGCGTCAATCGCGCGATTATCACCCTTGCCATGACCGATTCCCATCAACGCCGAGCCGGTGTCTTTCATGATGGCTTTCACATCGGCAAAGTCAACATTGATCAAACCGGGGACAGTAATCAATTCCGAAATACCTTGCACGCCATTTTTCAAAATTTCATCGGCAATTTGGAAAGCATTCAATAACGATGTCTTCTTATCCACCACTTGCAAAATTTTGTCATTGGGAATGGTAATAATAGCATCCACGCGCGAGGTTAATTGATCCAGCGCTTTATCGGCGATCTGCCGACGAATCGCGCCTTCAAACGCAAACGGTTTTGTTACCACCGCCACCGTCAAGGCGCCAAGATTGCGCGCCATTTCGGCCACGACCGGCGACGCGCCACTGCCCGTCCCGCCGCCCAAACCACATGTCAAAAACACCATGTCCGCGCCTTTCAACAATTCCGTAATTTCGCTCTGGCTCTCTTCGGCCGCTCTTTGTCCAACCTCCGGATCCATGCCAGCGCCTAAGCCCCGGGTGGTATCTTTACCGATATGAATTTTTTTGCCAGCCAAAGAATGTTGCAGCGCCTGAATATCCGTGTTGACCGCGGCAAATTCAACCCCCTGAATTTTACCCGCGACCATGCGATTTACGGCCGAACCGCCCGATCCGCCGATGCCGACAACTTTGATTTTGGCAAATGTTTCAATAGCTGGTTTAACCTC
>CAZBFB010000054.1:0-11593 GCA_964491085.1 uncultured Gammaproteobacteria bacterium
ATGCGCTGCTTTTTCCGTAAATGTAACGGCCAATATTTCCTCCGGCTTGGCTGTCCCCCGCTCAATCAAATACGCGATCCGCCGCGTCAACACGGTCGTCTTCCCCGTCCCCGCCCCGGCCACAATCAACAACGGCGCCCCAGAATGAGTCACCGCTTCGGTCTGGGCTTGATTTAATCCATCTAATAATTTACTCATACCTATATTCCCAACCGCGGCCAATCATAGACAAAACCACGAGTATTATAACTCGTCAAAAACCAATGATCACTATAAATCCTCTCAAAAATTTCCCATGGCATACTATATTACCACCAAAATTCGCGGTTTTAATTAAACTTCTTTTTTGATTTCCATTTTCTTTCACGCTTGCTAGCATGAAAGTTTTTGATTTTATTATTTATGATTTCTAAACAAAGTCATCAGCTCACGATGAATCTTTTGCTTTCTGGGAATATCATTCAAAATGCTAAATAAGCGGGTACGTTGTCGCTTATTAGCGGTCGCGATAATTTCTTCAAGTAATAATCCTGGCCAATGATACAGTGTGCCAGGTGATGGCCTGTTGTATTTATCCAAATCATCATGAAAAATTCTGGCTAACGGATTTCTCGAATCTCTTGTTTTTCTATACACGAACCGAAAACCATTTCCGCCTTCATCGAGCCAGGTCTGAATTCTGGCGATAGTATTTGCGCCCACTTTTAATCGTCTCTGAATAACCTCGTATTTTTCTCCTTCTAAAAGATACTGCGCGATTTTTAATCGCTTCGCAATCATGGTAATTTCTTGTTTAGAAAACAAATCAATAATAAATCTGATCGCATTATCAAGCGTGCCTATCTTGATAATAGCCAAGCAAAGCTCTCCCAAAAGCTCCCTTTGTTCAGCCACTGATAATTTTCCCCGCAACGATCTGGACATATAGAATATTTTATCATTTTCTTTCACGCTAGCAAGCATGAAAGAAAATGGAATTTTGTCGTCTCTTATTTATTTTATTGTGTTGTGTATTGTGTGTTGTGTAATTTTTGTGTAATTTGCCTTTTGTGATGAGTACTTTTTACATTTTTTCCCCAGGCGACGATTAGGGCATGAAATTCGTTGAAAAGTTTGGTGGAGGGTGGGAGGCGGGTGTGGAAATAATTTTGGTATTCTTGGTAGGTTTTGAAACAGATGTCGTGTTGGGCTAAAAAGCGTTTAGTGTAGGTGTCGATTACGAATGTTGGTTTGTGACCGGCGTAGAGGAGGATTGAATCAGCTGTCTCGAAACCGATCCCCCATTGGGCCAATAATTCCGTGCGAGATTTTGCCAACGGTAAAGCGAATAGCTTCTCCAGTTTACCACCATATTCATTCCGAAGCCATCGGGAAAACAGGCGTAATTTTTTTGCTTTTTGATTATAATAACCGGCTGGACGAAGCAATTTTTTCAAACGCGCCGGCGGACAATCGAGAATTGCTTGCGGCGACATAATTTTATAAGCCAGTAAATTTTTAATGGCTTTTTCCACATTTATCCATGATGTATTTTGCGTTAAAACAGCGCCGACGGATATTTCAAACTGGGCATTTTTTTTCGCACCAAAAACCGGCCACCAATGTTGGTGGCCGTAGGTGTTTAAAAATACTTTATAAATTTGTAATAAATCCAAACTATGGTTTAAACTTTTATCCATTTTACCGCCGACGCAAACACATTTAACTCTTGCTTATATTGTTCTTCAGTCGCTCTAATAGCCGCAAATCTTTTTTGTCCTACCGGTTTATTACTTTCCAGAAATGCCTTTAAGCGGCGAGCGGTCGGCACATCTTTCCAATCTATCGTAATGGAAAGTGATGGCTCATTCTTTTGCGATCGCAAAAAATCCAAAAAATCAAAAACACCCAAACTTAAAAACTCTGCGCTGATATCTTTTGGTTGATGTTCTTGCTCTGGTATTGATTTGTGCTCCTCCATAAATTTATATTTACGGTTTAAGATGAATATTTTTGTATTTTTTCCCCACCCGGATACGAGCCAATTCTTTTTCCAGTTTGGCCGCGAGGGTGGCGTACTCTTCGGAATCAATAATTTTTTCTTTTTGCAAAGCCATGGCGCGCTGATGCGCTTCGGCGGCGCGATCGAGTTCAATTTCTTCAATACGTTCGGCCGTGTCTGCCAGAATCACCACCTGATTTTCAGCTTGCACTTCGATCAAACCACCGGAAATAACCAATGGAATTGTCTCGGTGCCGGTATCAATCACCAACTCGCCCGGAGCCAAGCGACTCATCAACGGAATATGATGCGGCCAAACACCGATCTGACCGGTTTTGGTCGGCACGACCAATTTGGCCACGTCGCCTTCATACAAGACGCGCTCGGGAGTAAGAATTTTACATTTTAGATTTGACATAGAATCAAAGGAAAAAACCATCAGTATAAACGAATATCGCAAGCGGAGCGAGCAAATATCAATTAGTATCCGATACTTATAGATACTAGCTTCACCACGCTTAGCGTGGCTTCGCGATACTTATTGATATTGATTATTACTTAATTAGTCACTTCCTCAATTCCGCCTTTCATGTAGAATGCTTGTTCTGGTTTGGCGTCGTGTTTGCCTTCGAGAATTTCTTTGAAGCCGCGGACGGTGTCTGCCAACGAAACAAACTTGCCGGCGACACCGGTGAATGTTTCGGCCACAGCGAACGGTTGCGACAAGAAGCGTTGAATTTTGCGCGCGCGCGATACGGTCAATTTATCTTCTTCGGATAATTCTTCCATGCCGAGAATCGCGATGATGTCTTGCAAGTCCTTGTAACGCTGTAAAACTTTTTGCACGCCGCGAGCGGTTTGATAATGATCGGCGCCGACAATGTTCGGATCCAAAATCGTCGAGGTCGAATCGAGCGGATCAACGGCTGGATAAATTCCCAATTCGGCCAGCGAGCGCGCTAACACCACGGTTGAATCCAGGTGAGCGAAGGTTGTGGCCGGCGCCGGATCAGTCAAATCATCCGCCGGTACGTACACCGCTTGTACCGAGGTGATTGAGCCCTTTTTGGTTGAAGTGATGCGCTCTTGCAATTCTCCCATTTCCATAGCGAGCGTGGGCTGATACCCCACAGCCGACGGAATTCGGCCGAGCAAGGCAGACACTTCCGAACCGGCTTGCGTGAAACGAAAAATATTATCCACAAAAAATAATACGTCTTTGCCTTCTTCGTCGCGAAAATATTCAGCCATAGTCAAGCCGCTCAACGCCACGCGAGCGCGCACACCCGGCGATTCATTCATCTGACCAAATACCATGGCCAGCTTGTCCAACACTTTTGCTTCTTTCATTTCATGATACAAATCATTACCCTCACGGGTACGCTCACCGACACCGGCGAACACCGATACGCCGCCGTGCGCTTTGGCAATGTTGTTGATCAACTCTTGAATAACCACGGTTTTACCCACGCCGGCGCCACCGAATAATCCCACTTTGCCACCTTTGATAATCGGACAAATCAAGTCAATCACTTTAATGCCGGTTTCAAAAATTTCCGTGGTGGTTGATTGGTTGGTGAACTCTGGCGCGGCACGATGAATCGGCAAACGCTTTGAACTGTTTGGCGCTTCCCGGGCGTCAATTGGTTCGCCTAAAACATTAAACATACGACCGAGAGATTCTTTACCGACTGGCACGGAAATCGGCGCGCCGGTATCAGTAACCGCATTACCACGCGCGAGACCGTCGGTTGAGCCCATGGCTACCGTTCTAACCGTATTGGCGCCGACATGTTGTTGCACTTCGAGCACCAATCTTTCACCTACATTATTTTTGGTTTCTAGCGCGTTTAAAATCGTCGGCAAACCGCTGACAAATTCAACGTCCACGACCGGACCGATAATTTGTTGAATTGTTCCTTTATGATTTGACATATACCTGTAAGTTAGCTAGTATGATATTTAAGGTTCAACACTCGGGGGGTTGGAGGAAACACCATGGTTGATGCACCCCAGATGACGACCAGACGTACCCTGTTTGAATCACACGAGGCATATTGCCCCGTGTGCAAGGATACGCGAGTATTCCAGGCAGTCGGCGAGAGTGGCAATTTTTTCGCCTGTCTGTCTGGCCATCGCATCGAAATCACGCCGGATAAGCCGGAAAATGAGGCAGCTGATGAGACATGAGGTAATCCCCGGCCAGGATGGGTGTACGCGCCACATATTTTCGGCCACTGTGAACGGCGTGGCCAATAAGCAAGACGCGGCAAAGATCGATCGCGCTTTGTGTATACTGCGCGGGAGTGATCGTGTCCGTGCGATTCATAGTACATATGGATTGTCCGGATTCATTTCCGTGACGCTCCACTACGGTATTCGGGAATTGCCACCGGAAGCGGTGGTGATTCTCTTCGACCTGTCGTAGCGGCGGCAACGCGCCGCACTGCGACTAGGTGATCTCGGCGATCTCAAACGGAGGTCGCTTTTTTTTATTTCTTTTATTCCTAAAGAGCGCTCGCGCCGGCGGTGATTTCCGCTAACTCCCGCGTGATCGCCGCCTGCCGCTCGAGATTGTAAGCCAATCGTAATTCATCAATCATATCTTCCGCCGCTTGCGAAGCGTTGCGCATGGCCATCATGCGCGCGGCATGCTCGCTGGCTTCAGATTCAAGCACCGCTTGATACACTTGAACCTCAAGCAAACGAGGAATCACTTCGTCTAAAATTTCTTCCACCGCCGGTTCAAAAATATATTCCGTTTCGTTGGCCATAGTCGCGACGCCATTGCCAGGCAACGACGCTTCCGGCAAGAACGGCAACAACTGTTTGACGCGCGGCACTTGGCGCAGTGAAGAAACGTAATCCGTGTACACCAAATACACCGCGTCAAATTTATCAGCCAAAAAATCTTGCACCAATCGGCGAGTCAACGGCAAAATTTCTTTGGCATCAGTAGTCACATCCGCTTTAGTCCAATCGGCTGATACGTTCGCTCCGCGCCGCCGAATATAATCACGACCTTTTTTACCCAGTGTCACAAACGAAATTGTCGCGCTAGCTTCTTGACTACGCAGTAATTGCAAGCCAGCTTGCGCTACATTGGCATTAAAACCACCGCACAAACCACGATTGGAACTCACCAACACCGCCACCACACGCTTGACTGTTTGACGGGGCATAAGCAAAGGGTGGAGGCGCTGTTGACCATAAGCCGTCAAATGACGAATCGTTTCCGCGGCTACCAACGCGTATGGCCGTGATGATACCACCCGCTCGGTCGCGCGCCGCATTTTGCTGGCGGACACCATTTCCATGGCTTTCGTAATCTTGCGCGTGTTACCCACGGAACGGATACGCCGACGAATTATTTTACCGGATAAAGACATACCAATGCAGTAAATTAAGTGTGTAAGTAAAGTAAGTAAATTAAGATAATTCGGATTTGGCTTAGTTATTAATTTACTTTGTTCTTACTTTACTTGTTGTTTGTATTCCCCAATCCCCCGTTTCAGCTCGGCTTCGATTTCGGCGTTCATTTCTTTCTTATCCACTAACCATTGTCCAACGGCTGGAAACTTGGCTTGCATAAACTTATGAAAGCCGTCTTCCCACACAGCCACTTGCTCCACCGGTACATCATCTAAAGCACCGGAAATTGCCGCGTATAAAATCATAACTTGATTGACCACCGACATCGGCTGATATTGACCCTGTTTCAAAACTTCAGTTAAACGTTGGCCACGTTCAATTTGCTGACGCGTGCCAGCGTCAAGATCAGACGCAAACTGGGCAAACGCGGCCAACTCGCGAAACTGCGCTAAATCCAAACGCAACTTACCAGCCACTTTTTTCATGGCTTTAATCTGCGCGGCCGAACCGACACGACTGACGGACAAACCTACATTCAACGCCGGACGAATGCCTTGATAAAACAAATCTGTTTCCAAATAAATCTGACCATCGGTAATCGAAATAACATTCGTCGGAATATACGCCGCCACATCGCCGGCTTGCGTTTCAATAATCGGCAACGCGGTCAACGATCCGCCACCATGTTCGTCATTTAATTTCGCGGCGCGCTCAAGCAAACGAGAATGCAAATAAAACACATCACCCGGATACGCCTCACGCCCGGGCGGACGCCGCAACAACAACGAAATTTGACGATAAGCCACCGCGTGTTTGGAAAGATCATCATAAATTATCAGCGCGTCTTTGCCCTGATCCATAAAATATTCACCCATCGCGCACCCCGCATATGGCGCTAAAAACGACAACGCCGCCGGATCCGATGCGCCCGCGACGACCACAATTGAATAAGCCATGGCGCCCGCTTCTTCCAACTTGGCCACCAGCCGCGCGACTTTGGATTCTTTCTGGCCGATAGCGACATAGATACAAGTCATGTTCTCTTTTTTCTGATTGATGATGGTGTCAAGCGCAATCGCGGTTTTGCCGGTTTGACGATCACCGATGATGAGCTCGCGCTGACCGCGACCGATCGGAATCATGGCATCAATGGCTTTAATGCCGGTCTGCACTGGCTGATGCACGGACTTGCGCGTAATCACACCCGGCGCGATCTTTTCCACCGGGTAGCGTGTCTGGGTAATAATTTCACCTTTACCATCGAGGGGATTACCCAACGGATCAACCACGCGACCCAATAATTGTTCGCCCACCGGCACGGACAAAATTTGTTGTGTCCGCTTGACTGTACCCCCTTCATGTAAATGTTTATAATCACCCAACACTATCGCCCCCACGGAATCTCTCTCCAAATTCAAAACCACACCCGTGGTGCCATTGCCGAAATCCAACATTTCCGACACCAGACAATCCGCCAAGCCGCGAATGCGCACGATACCATCGGACACTTCTGTAATTTCACCAACACTTTCCAATTTTGGATCAAGATCAGCCCGCTCCAGTTGTTTTTTTAATTTTTCCAACAAAGCGTCTTTGGTCAAATTCATAATGGTTCAATTGTTAAATTGTTCAATTGCTAACCAGGTAACAATCGAATAATTTAACAATGGTTATCGAGATAAACTATGTTCTAATTTTTCTAATTTAGTTTTAATGCTGGCATCCAATACTTGATCACCGATTCGTATGACCACGCCACCTTTTAATGCCGGATCGATCGCGGTGGTAATTTCGGCATCGGGAAACGCGCGCGTAAGTTGCCGCGCAACGTTGTCATGCGGACGCGCGGTGGTGATGACAACACGGCGGTCATGATTTACTTCATCCCAAGCTCGCCCGACCGCGGCCAGAATTTTTTCCGGTTTTGCGCCCAAGCGTTCGGCAATTATGAGTTTAACAAATTCGTCCGTCAATTCCGGCACCCGATGCGATTCAGCGTCACGCAGGGCCAAACAGAATGCTTGCGCTACTTGTGTTACGGTCGGTTTCATGACTGTTTACGATTATTACTCACCATCGCCAACGCTTCTTCAACTAGTGTTCCGTCGTGCTTCATATCGATTTTTTGTTTCGTGACTTTTTCAACCGCCACAACCACAATCGCCGCTAAATCACGCTTGGCCTCGGCCACCACGCGCACGCGTTGCTCTTCGATTTGTTCACGCGCTTGCGCCACGACTAATTCGGTTTCGCGCCGAGCACGCTGAACCGATTCTTTCACTTTTTGCTCGGCTTGTAAATCGGCCTCTTCTAAAATTTCCGTGGCTCGCTGACGAGCTTCTTGTAATTTTTTTTCGTAATCATAATCCATGGACTTGAGACGCTTCTCGAGTCCATCGGCGTCTTCCAAACTTTTAGCAATGCGTTGTTCCCGGTCGCCCATGATGCGCAGTAGTGGTCGTAAGGCGCACCACCACAAAATTGCAAACACAATACCGAAATTAACGGCTTGAGCAAGGAGTAATTTCCAGTCAATGTGAAAAGTTGAAATAAGTACTTCCATACAGACAGCTTTCTAGCTTTTAGCTTACTAGCTTTCTAGGACTTAATAATCTTGAGGGGAAATTTGTGGCGTACACAAATTTCCTGATCAAAACTACTTAATCGAAAACGCGATCACGAGCGAATAGATTGCGATCGCTTCAGCGAACGCGGCCGAGAGCAACATCGGCACTAAAATTTTGCCGGCTGATTCCGGATTACGGCCGATTGATTCCATGGCTTTAGAACCGATTCTGCCAACTGCCAAGGCCGGCGCAAAACCACCAATGGCAATGGCCAATGCTTTGGCTAAAAGAGTGAGTTCCATAATATTTTTTCTACCTACGACGTAATGATTTTGTTTATTTATTTCGTCGGGTGAAAAGTAGCTGACTAGCTACCTAGCTTATTAGTTTCCTAACTTTTTGACCTTTAACATCCATTACTACGAAGGTACGAATTGTTACGAAATATACGAATTCGTGCCGGATGCCAACGGTTAAAATTTTATTTCAATGTTTTTGTGTTTCAATGTTTTTTAATTCTAGTGGTGCTCCTCCGTCGCAATTGTCAAAAACACCAAGGTCAACATGGAAAATACCAACGCCTGCACCACGCCGACAATTAATTCCAAAAACATAAACGGGATCGGCGCCAAAAACGCGGCCATCACCGCAATCGATGCCAATAACACCTCACCGGCAAACATATTACCGAACAACCGCAACGACAGCGATGCCACTTTTGCCAACTCCCCCACCACCTCGATCAAACCAACAAAAAACTTAATCGGATTTACTAAAATTATAGTTGGTTCACGCAGAATTTTTTTGGGTATTTCCAGGAAGGCCTCAATGTTAATAAATTTATTTAAATACTTCCAAATGCCGACTGCGGCAATTCCAAAAATATGTGTGGCTACGGCTGACACCAAAGCCAATGCCAGCGTGGTGTTCAAATCAGCCGTACCACCGCGCAACCACGGCACGAATACCTTGTGACCGTCTTCACTCACAATCTGTCCGATCGAGCCAATGCCCGGAAAAATTCCCAACCAGTTGTTGAGCAGAATAAAAATAAAAAATGCAAACACCAACGGAAATAATTTTTTGGTCTTAAGCCGTGAACCGGTTACAGTATCAGTCATCGTCATCGCCCCTTCAATAATAATTTCAAAGAAGTTTTGTAATCCGCGCGGAATTTTTGCCAAACGCATACGAATAAAAATTGCTAGTACCGCCACCACGCCCACCACCACCCAAGTAGTCACTAACGCGTTCGTCACGGGAAAACCATGAATTGAAAATAATTGTTCGGCAAAAAGCGTTGGCTCGTGAGAAATTTCTGTCTGGGTGATTGCTTCGGACATATAGTATTACTACGAAGGTACGAATCATTACGAAACATACGAATAGTCAATTAACGCATTCGTACTATTAGCGTCCATTCGTAACTTCGTAGTAATGATAAATTATTTCTTATCCTCTTCCTCCATCTTCTTTTGCGCGTGACGACCTTCTTTAAGAATGCCAATATTGGTAGTAATGAATGCTAGTGCCAGTGAAACCAACAACAACCACGGTTCGGTGTCAAATTTTTTATCAAGCCAACGACCCAACAAAAGCCCCAAAATAATCGGTCCCACAATCCAGCCAGTCACCTGCATCCCCAACAATAATCCCGGTTGCCACCACGCGGCCTGACTCGTTTTGTCTTTTTTTTCCTGGTTATCCACAGACATTGAAAAATGATGCCAATAGTATATATGTTTGCTCATCCCCCGTCAACCCTTAATAAATTTTTTTCAACAAAATACCAAATTATATTGGTATTTTGATTAATTCTTGTTTTTTCCAGCCAACCAACTAGGCAGACAACCCTACCTACTCCGACGGCAAACCAGCAACTTAAACATCATAATACAACTGAAACTCGTACGGGTGGGGACGGAGACGAATTGGGTCAACATCTTTTTTTCGCTTCATATCAATCCAAGATCTGATCATATTCTCGGTAAAAACTTTATCCTTCAACAAGAAATCGTGATCTTGTTCAAGCGCCGATAAAGCATCAGCCAATGATCCGGGCACATGAGGAATATTTTTGAGTCGTTCGGGCGATAGTGAAAAAACATCTTCCTCAAATGGCGCGCCGGGGTCAATTTGTTTTTCAATACCGTCTAAACCCGCCATTAACAACGCCGCAAAAGCTAAATAGGGATTACAGGAAGGATCGGGCGGCCTGAATTCTAAGCGCTTAGCGGCCGGCGATTGCGAATAGGTCGGGATACGAATGGCGGCTGAACGATTACGGGAAGAGTAAACCAAATTCACTGGTGCCTCATAACCCGGAACCAACCGTTTATAGGAATTAGTGCTCGGGGCACAAATCGCGAGCAGGGCCGGCGCGTGTTTCAAAAGTCCGCCCGCATACCAAAGCGCCAACTGACTTAAACCAGCATACCCATTACCCGCAAACAACGGCTGACCATTTTTCCACAGCGATTGATGCGTATGCATACCGCTCCCATTATCACCAAAAAGCGGTTTTGGCATAAAAGTTACGGTCTTACCCCGACGCCGCGCCACGTTCTTAACAATATACTTAAACACCATAAGCTTATCGGCTTGACGCAACAGCGAATCATAACGAATATCAATCTCGGCTTGTCCGGCGGTGGCCACTTCGTGATGCTGGCGTTCAACGACAATGCCGGCGCGTTCTAGTTCCACCGTCATCTCACTGCGTAGATCTTGCAATTGATCCGACGGGGCGACTGGAAAGTACCCTTCTTTGGCCCGAATTTTATAGCCAGAATTTTGACTTAAAGAATTGCCGTTATTGCCGCTATTCCAAATACCCTCGACCGAATCAACCTTATAGCCAGCGGTGGCCATGCCAGAATGATACTCTACATGATCAAAAATAAAAAACTCGGCTTCTGGTCCAAAGTAAGCCACATCCGCCACGCCGGTAGATTTAAGATATTGCTCGGCGCGGATCGCAATGGTGCGCGGATCAAACTCAAACGGCTCTTCAGTACCGCCGGTCTCCACTACGCGGCAGGTCAAACTTAAGGTTGGCACCGTATCAAACGGATCCATAAAAGCGGTGTCGGGATCGGGAATCAACAACATGTCACTTTCTTCAATTGATTTAAACCCGCGAATAGATGAACCATCAAAACCAATACCTTTAGCAAAAACCTCCGGCGTCAGCTCATGTAACGGCACGGTAAAATGCTGCCACATACCCGGCACGTCCACAAACTTAAAATCTATCATCTGAATCTTTTTCTGTTCGGCTAATAAAAAAACGTCATGTGGGGTCATAATGATCAGGTTTACTATATATTAGTGTCCTCCGGTATTATAGGGAATATCCTCCAAATTGCAAACCGGAATTGCACACCCGCTAAACCAAAAATAAGGCACGGGCATTGGCGGTGGTTTGAGCGCAAACCTGCTCCGCTGTTTGCCTACGGACTAGCGCCACATATCTCGCCACCAATTCGGTGTAACTGGGACGATTGCGCTCACCGCGATGGGGCGGCGGCGTCAAATACGGCGCGTCGGTTTCTAACAATAAACGATCAAACGGCACTTCCCTAACCACACGCTGTAATTCGGCGTGCTCAACGCCGGCTGATTTACGCGCCGGAAATGTAACAATGCCATTAAAGGCAATATAAAAACCAAG
>CAZBFB010000055.1:0-9400 GCA_964491085.1 uncultured Gammaproteobacteria bacterium
TGATGTTGACGCGGCGGTGCATTATTTGGAGCGCGATCTGGGTTTATCGCGCGAGTTGATTGGCGTTGTCGGCGCCAGCATCGGCGCAAATTTGGCGATCGATATGTTGGCGCGCGACGCCCGTTTAAAAACCGCGGTCGCCCTGTCGCCCGGTTTGGATTATCACGGCGTTACGACCGAGGCGGCGGTGCGCAATTTACAGCCGAACCAATCTATTTTTTTATTGGCCAGCGAAGAAGATTCCTACTCATCCGAATCCGTCCATCGTTTATTCGCCATCGCGCGCGTGGAAAAAGAAATGGAAATCTATCGCGGCGCCGGCCACGGCACCAACATGTGGAAACGCGAAGCGATTATTCTGGATTTAATATTGCACTGGCTGCAAAAACAAGTGTGATTAGCTGACTAGCTTATTAGCTTCCTAGCTTGCTAGGAGGGTTAAAGCTAATTAGCTAGAAAGCTAGTCAGCTAGCAAGCTAGCTTTTTTCCCACTCCTCCCAATAGTGTTTGAACCGGCCGTCGAGAATTGCCGCACGAGTTTCGCTCATGAGCCGTAAGAAAAAAGACACGTTGTGAATCGTGGCGAGGCGATAGGCCAGTAATTCTTGCGCGCGGAAGAGGTGATGAATATAGGCGCGAGTATAAGTGGTGCAGGCGAGGCACGGACAACCTTGTTCGATGGGATTAGTGTCGAGGGCGTAGGCAGTGTGGGTAATGTCAAGGCGAAATTTATTTTTATTACCGCGTTCACGCGCAAACACCGTACCAGTGCGCGCCAAGCGGGTTGGCGCCACACAATCAAACATATCCATACCGGAAGCTACTACGCGCAAACAATCCAGCGGTGAAATTCCAACCCCCATAATGTAGTGGGGTTTTTCGGTCGGGATAAACGGCCGTATCCAGTCGAGTAACTCAATCGTACGGGACATGTTGTAACCGGTTGTCTCGCCACCCACCGCGATACCGTCAAAATCGAGCGAGGCAATATATTGCGTGCTCTGCTTGCGCAAATCGGCAAACTGCCCGCCTTGGATAATGCCGAACAGTAGCTGTTGTTTTGTTTTCTTGTTTTCTTGTTTTTTTGATTTGTTGTGGTACTCCAGTGATCTTAATGCCCAGCGATGCGTGCGTTCCATTGCTTGTATCGTGTACTCGCGCGTCGCGGTATCCGGTGTGCACTCATCAAACGCCATAATAATATCCGCGCCGAGTTGGTGTTGAATTTCTATGGCTGATTCCGGGGTGAAGCGATGACGCGAGCCATCAATATGAGAGCGAAACGTGACTCCTTCTTCATCGATGGTAACTAGTTTGGTGTGATCGCTCATGGAAACGTCCGCCGCATTGTTCAATTGTTCAATTGTTAAATTGTTATTTTTTTGCAATCCCAACGAAAAAACTTGAAACCCACCCGAGTCGGTCAAAATCGGGTGTGGCCAGTTCATAAATTGATGCAAGCCGCCCAGTTGCGCGATCCGTTCCGCGCCCGGTCGCAGAGCGAGGTGATAGGTGTTTGCCAAAATCACCGGCGGCGCCAACGCGGCCAGATCATGCGCATCCAAACTTTTCACCGTCGCCTGCGTCCCGACCGGCATAAAACACGGGGTCAAAATTTCCCCATGCGCCGTCTGAATCACGCCCGCCCGCGCTTCGGTTTCCGTATCTTTCTGTTGTAATTGAAATATACCAGACATGCGGGGGAGTATATCCTTGGTTACTATAAAAATCAAGTTTATGTACAAGGTAGTTCACAGGTTAAGAAGAATTTGGTATGATAATATGAGGCGAGCGATGCTAAGCGCTTCTCGACTTCGCTCGAAGAATAATTATACATGTATATCCAAGACATCAAAAAACACTTCCGGGCGCGGGAAACACGCTGGTATTTTTTTGGTGGCTTGAGTTTGGGTGCGGCTGTCACAGCTTGGTCAATTATGGGTTTGAGCGTGCTGGCCGGACAGTCTGATTTGGTGCGCGCGCAAGAAGAACCGGATTTTATCGCGCCGCTGTCATCATCACCGCGCGTTACCCCATTGGCCCCAGCGCAATTTACCCAACCATACACCACACGGGGCATTTATTTGTCACCGGCGGTAGTCGGTAATGATGAACGCTTGGCGATTTTTTTGGCTCGTTTGAAAGATTCAAACATCAATACCGTCGTCGTGGATTTAAAAGATTTTGAAGGTGACTTAACGTTCGTGCCGGAGGATCCATCCTTGCAACCGTATACACCAGACAAACCCTGGGTGAAAAATATGCCTGACCGAGTGCGACAGTTACATCAGTTAGGGTTGTATACCATTGCCCGCCTTCCCGTGTTTAATGATTCCGCGTTTGCAAAAATCAATCCAGCCGTGGCGATTCAACACGCGGGCACGAACAAAATTTGGCGCGACAGCGGCGGCAACGCTTGGCTTGATCCGGCCAGCAAAACCGTCTGGGCCTACAACGCCTTGTTGGCGTTCGAGGCCAAGCGACTTGGTTTTGATGAGGTTAATTTTGATTATGTGCGTTTTCCTTCTGATGGCGCGCTTAAGCAAATGCAATTTCCGGTGTGGGACGGCGTTGGTTCGCGGTATGACGTGATGCGCTCGTTTTTTCAATATCTGAATGATACCGTGCGCAGTCAGGGGATTGTGACTTCGGTTGATGTGTTCGGTATGGTACTCTTACGCGATAACGGTCTGGATATTGGTCAACGCTTGGCGGACGTCTTGGCCAACTTTGATTATGTTATGCCGATGATGTATCCTTCACACTATCCTCGTGGTTTTGCCGGTCTAGCTAATCCCGCGGCCAATCCGGGTCAGGTTATAGCGGCCGGATTCGGCAAGGCGGTTGCCATGTTGCCCGCCTTTCCTGATAGTCGGATAAGGCCATGGTTGCAGGATTTTGACATTGGCGCGCATTATAATTTGCCACAAATCAAAGCGCAAATCAAAGCATCGGATGAAGCCGGCGGTGTGGGGTGGTTGTTGTGGAATGCCAGCAATAAATACACGGAAGGAATTTTTACCGCGGATTTTAATTAGCAATTTATAAATTGATAATTTAGTAATTTATTTTTTCTCTATGCTTGATTTCCTCACGCTCTACACTTCATTCGGTGTGCTTATTCTGCGTCTC
This sequence comes from uncultured Gammaproteobacteria bacterium, assembly GCA_964491085.1. Classification (GTDB taxonomy): domain Bacteria; phylum Patescibacteriota; class Patescibacteriia; order CAZBFB01; family CAZBFB01; genus CAZBFB01. Next base: position 3,133 of record CAZBFB010000055.1, read on the forward strand.
GTGTATGGTTATATTTTTCTGTCACACGGCTCGCAAAAATTATTCGGCGGTTTGAGCGGCACGGCGCAGTTTTTTGAACAGATCGGTTTGAAGCCCGGCGCTTTTTGGGCGCGTGTGGTTGGCACGATTGAATTCGTCGGCGGCATTGCGATCGTGTTGGGTTTATTAACGCAATGGGTTGCGTTGTTGTTGGCGGTCATCATGATCGTGGCAATTGCCAAAGTTAAAGGTAAGCAGGGTCTGGTTGGTGGTTATGAATTTGATTTATTGCTTTTGGCCGTTTCGGTGTTATTCTTGTTCTCCGGCGCCGGCGAATACGGAATGGATTATTTCTTGTTCCGCTAGAAGTAGAAGCGGATAGACGCAGATGGTAACGCAGATAGACGCGGAAAGGGTTCTCGGTGTGGGGCCCTTGGCTTTTTGTTGCAATCTGCTAACATTACTACGAAAGTACGAATATTTACGAAATATACGAAGCATTTCATTAACCCATTCGTACTATTTGTACTGATTCGTAACTTCGTAGTAATATATGTTAGACAATCAACATAAACAAGAAAAGCAACACAAACAACATGTCCGGGTGACGATTTGTCATGGGGATGATTGTGGTACGGAAAACGCGAAACGCATGGAAGCGGAATTGGATCGCGTGTTGGCAGCGCGCCAAGATACATTGACCTGCGTGCGCGGTCGTACCCAATGTTTTGGCAATTGTGAAAAAGGACCGAACGTGGCGATTGATGGCGATGTGTTTCATCATATGAAGCCAGAATTGTTAGGGCCGTTTATTGATGACAAAGACCTGCGCGATAAGCATCCGCATACCCAGGAAAATTCCGGCGATGTGGCGGATGAGTTATTTAAAGAGTTTGGACTAGAATAGTAATGTAAATTCCAAATTACCCGCTTCGACTCGTCGAAGACGAGGCGAGCAAGCACCAAATCACAAACAAATTACAAATTCAAATGTTCAAAATTCGAAACGGGTTTGGGTATTAGGATTTAGGTATTGTTTGTAATTTGGAATTTTATATTGTATGGGTGGATTAAAACCGCGGCGATTGCCGGACAAACATAATATATTATTTATTGATACCACGGGTAATGCGGTGGTGATTAAATTATTTGATATTGCCGGTGTCGAGGTGGCGAGTAAGACCAATGATGTTGGTTTGGATCTCCATGAACATTTATTACAACTGGTGGAAACGTTTTTGCGCGCCCATGGCGGTTTCAAAGCATTGGTCGGCGTGGCAGTAGTACCCGGGCCCGGGCGATTCACGGCGGTGCGGTTGGGAGTAGTGGCGGCGAACGCGATTGGCTTGGCACAAAATATTCCGGTGCGCGCGGTTACGGCTGGCGAAGATATTACGATAAACAAATTCGCCAAACGAAAAAAACAATTACCAGTCGTACCAATCTACGGAGCCGAACCGAGTATCACGCTGAAGAAGTAAATTAAGAACTAAGTAAATTAAGCGAGATAAGCTGTTAGTAACAAAAAATGCCGGTAGGCATTTTTTGTTTAAGCTTAATTTACTTACTAGCTTACTTTACTTAATTTACTGTTTTTATGGTTATCCCCACCCCCAATTGTTGACTGTTCTGTCAAGCAATAGGTATAATTGGGTAGGAGTGGGGGAAAGTGGGAAATTCTCGAGTTGTAAAAACAACAGACAATTCTTGAGAATTTCCCGGTTTTTCTCATTATGTTGATTGGAGAGTACCTTTATACGCTCGATGACAAGAAACGCCTCGCGATTCCGGCGAAACTGCGTCGAGCGATCGGAACCAAAGCCGTCCTGACGCGAGGGCTTGATTCGTGCTTGGTGCTTTACCCTTTGCCGGAGTGGAAAAAACTTAATAGCAAGCTGGGAGAATTGTCGGTCGGGCAGGGGAGTACGCGCAGTTTGGTGCGCTTGATTCTGTCGGGTGCGATGGAAGTGGAACTGGACGCCACCGGTCGCGTGCTCGTGCCGGAGTATTTAAAAGAATACGCCGGTCTCGACAAACAAGTTACCATGGTGGGAATCGGCGAGCGTTTGGAGGTGTGGGACAAAACGAAATGGGAAGAGTATAAGCGCGAAGCCGAGCGCACAGTTGGCAACACCGCGGAAAAGTTGGGTGAGTTGGGATTGTACTAGTCCAGAGGACTACAAATAATTATGCGATCAGAACACGTACCGGTTTTGTTGCAGGAGACGCTTGATGGCTTGGATCTCCATTCGGGCGATCACATGGTTGATGGTACGTTTGGTCGCGGCGGTCACAGCTTTGCGATCGCCGAACGGACGGCGCCGAACGGAAAAATTTTGGGCATTGATCGTGATCCAAAAACTATTGCCCGCGGTCGGGCGTTAGTTAAGGAGCGGGGATTGGCTAAGCGTCTCACACTGTGGTCAGGAAATTTTTCCGATATTAAACAAGCGATTAATGATACCTCTTTTCCACAGCCCCGCGGTATTATATTGGACCTTGGCATTTCTTCAGATCAGCTCGCTGACCCGGCGTATGGATTGAGTTTCCAACTTGATGCGCCGCTCGATATGCGGCTTGATCCATCTCAAGAAGTGCCAGCGTCGAATATTATTTTGACCTGGAACGAAGCAGAGTTAACACAATTGTTTCGTGATTGGGGAGAGGAGCCACAAGCTCGCGTTATTGCCCACGCTATTGTCGAGAAAAGGAGAAGCATTTCTCGTCAGCCAGCCAATCAAGAGAGGAGTCCAATTATAACGACGCGCGAGTTTGCAGGTTGGGTTGAAACAGCGGTCGGTCACGCTCATGGCCGACCAGGCGCCCGCCGGATTCATCCAGCCACGCGCGTGTTTCAGGCGCTGCGCATCGCGGTTAATCACGAGTTAGAACATCTCGAGCGTGGTTTGCCAGCCGCCAGCGAAGTATTGGTAAAAGGCGGACGACTGTGTGTGATCAGTTTTCATTCGCTGGAAGATCGTATTGTCAAAAACACATTTCGCCGTTGGGTAGGAGCCGGCAGTGGTTCATTAGTGGTGAAGCGTGCCATTCGTCCCGGTGAAGCAGAGCTTGAAGCCAATCACCGCGCCCGTTCCGCCAAGTTACGTGTATTTGTAAAGTTTTAAAGTTTCGTAAATTTCGTAACCGTTCGTAGTTCGTACCCGTTAACCTTCTATACTTCATACGGGGCATAGGGTACGAACTACGAAATAGTACGAAAGATAGGAAAATTATTGTGTATGTTTGCAAAACGAGACACATCTTGGTGGGAACAAGAAGATGCTTTACGGCGTGCTTTGTTATGGGGCGCTCTTTTAGTGGTCATGGCGGGGATTAGTTACCTGGCCATGGTCAATCGTACCGCTACCTTGGGTCTCCAGATTCACGACCTAGAACGCACGAAGGGAAATTTAGAAGACATGAGTCGGCGTTTGGAACTATCGAGCTTAAAAATGCAGTCGCTTGATTATGTGGTCGAGCAAAGCTCAACTTTGCGTCTGGTCAAGCCCACTTCGGTTTCTTATTTAGATCCTAAGGGCGCATCAGCCGCGTTGTCAGCCCTACTAGGGCTAGAGCGACCGTAACGCCCTGTTTCCAGCCATGCAACGGCGCACGCCACACCACCGAACACCTCACCAGGCATTAAACACCTCACGGTTGCGCGTGGTCACGGCCGTGTTTTTTATTTTAGGCATCGGCATCTTGACTCGTTTATTTAATCTGCAAGTTTTGCAAAACGACCGGTATGAAGCCCGCGCCGCCAGCATACGCAACTCCCAGCAAACTATTGATCCCGAGCGTGGACAAATTTATATCCATGATGGCAACAACGAAAATTATGTCATTGCCACCAATTCGGTGCGCTATGCCGTAGTGGCTGATCCGCGTTTGGTGACTAATCCAGCGACGGTAGCGGCCCAATTAGCGGCGGTGTTGGGGAACGATAAAATCAGCGAAGATGACATGCGTAAAAAATTATCGCGGTCTGGTGATCCGTATGAAGTGATTGGCCGTTTTGTGGACGAGTCATCGGCCGAAGCCGTGCGCCGTTTACGTTTGCCTGGCGTCACCTTAGAAAAAGAAACAGTGCGTTATTATCCGAATGGGCCGCTATTTTCACATTTGACCGGGTTCGTGGCATTTAAAACTGACGGCGCCTTGGGGCAATACGGCCTAGAAGGCGAGTTTGATAGCATTTTGCGCGGTTCGGCGGGACGCGTGAGTGGGGCGCGTGATGGGGCCGGGCGTTTGATTGCCACCGCCAATCCGGCCTTGGCGCGGGCGGAACCAGGGTCGTCATTGGTGTTAACGATCGATCGGGCGACGCAATTTATCGTTTGTCAAAAACTAGCCGCGGCCGTGGAAAAATTTCAAGCCGCGTCCGGCAGTGCGATTATAGTGAATCCAACCACTGGCGACATCTTGGCTTTGTGCAACGTGCCCACATTTGATCCAAATAATTACAACGATGTTCGTGACATTGGCGTGTTCACCAACCAAGCGCTTATTCCTTACGAACCAGGATCAGTTTTTAAGCCGCTGACCATGTCTGGCGCCATCGATGCGGGCGCGGTTACGCCGCAGACCACCTATAATGATTCCGGACCGGTGCGCTTTGGCAAATTCACCATCAATAATAATGCCAACAAAAATTATGGCGTGCAAACCATGGTGAATGTTTTGGAAAAATCTTTGAACACAGGCGCTATGTTTGCCGCGCGGCAGTTGGGTCAAGATTTATTCTCGCAATATGTTTATCGGTTTGGTTTTGGTAAGAACACCGGCATATCTTTGGCCGGGGAAATTTCTGGCGATGTTAGTAATATTGATCGGCGCGGGGATGTTTATTTGGCCACCAGTTCATTTGGTCAAGGTCTAACCGTCACTCCGATTCAATTAGCCATGGCTTTTTCGGCCATTGCCAATGGGGGCACTTTGCTTGAACCGCGTTTGGTGGCCGCGGTGCAATCACCCAATGGTGAGCCAGTAGCCGTCGCCACCAAACCAGTACGGCGCGTCATTACGGAAGACACCGCGCGGATTATTCGCGCCATGATGATTTCAGTGGTGCGCAATGGTTTTGGCAGACCGGCGCGTGTCACGGGCTATGATATTGGCGGCAAAACCGGCACAGCGCAAATTCCCGACGGTCGGGGTGGCTATGGTCAAGACACCAATCACACTTTCGTGGGCATCGCGCCCGGTGATGATCCGTCATTCGTGGCGGTGTTGCGTTTGGAGCGTCCGCAAAAACAATCCGAAGCCACCTTTTCCGTGGCCCCACTCTTCAGCGACATTGCCTCCGACCTCCTTGACTTATACGGGATACCCAGGCAGAATAAATAATTAACTTCCTAGCTTGCTAGCTACTTAGCTTACTAGGAGATTTAAACTCACTAAGAAAGCTAGAAAGCTAATAAGCTAGGAAGCTTTTCCTATGCGTCAACTCCTCCAAACCTTTCTGCGTCATTTGGCCACCGCGTTATTGAAAAAATACCGTCCGATTGTGATTGGCGTGACGGGCAGTATTGGCAAAAGTTCAGCCAAAGAAGCCATCTACGCGGTATTGCGTTCATCGTGGCGCGTGGCGCGTTCGGAAAAAAATTATAACAATGAAGTCGGCGTGCCTTTGACTATTATCGGTTCGCGTCCGGGACGTTCGAGCAAACTGAAATGGCTCGCCGTATTGTGGCACGGCGTTACGCAATTGCTCGTAAAAAATCCGCTCTATCCCGAGATGTTGATTTTGGAACTGGGCGCGGATCATCCGGGTGATATTGAATACCTCGCCGCAATGACGCAACCGAAAATCGGCGTAATCACCGCCATCGGTCAATCACATCTGGAATTTTTTGGCACGGTTGAACGCGTGGCCAAAGAAAAAGGCGCTCTGCTCGAAGTGTTACCATCAAGTGGTATGGCGATTGTGTTGGCTGATGATGACGTAACGTATAATGTGCGTACGCGTTCGCAAGCGCCGGTGAAGAGTTATGGTTTTTCGCCGCGCGCCCAGGTGCGGGCCCTCGAGTATGATGTAAAAATCGAAGCTGGCTTACCGCAAGGCGTCATGTTCAAAATTTCCGCTGATGGCCATGTGGTGCCGGTATTTTTACCGGGTGTGCTTGGGGTTGGGCATGTCTTGGCCGCGCTCGTCGCCGTCAGCGTTGGCTTAGCGCTTGGTCTGAATTTAATTGATATTGCCGAGGCATTGAAGGGGTATGTGCCGCCGCCGGGTCGGGTGCGTATTTTAGGTGGCATCAAGCATACGGTCTTAATTGACGACACCTAT
>CAZBFB010000056.1:0-2203 GCA_964491085.1 uncultured Gammaproteobacteria bacterium
TATGCCTCTTGTTTCGGCGGTTATTGTTCCACACACACCATCACTTTTTACCAAACAAGGTGATTGCACCGCTCAACATGCGGTGGGATTGGCTGATGTTAAAAATGAGCTCCAGGCCGCTCGGCCCGATGTGATTTTGAGTATTTCAGCGCACTTAGTTTCAGCCAGCCACTCATTTATATTTCAAGTGGCGGAAACATATATTGCCGGACACGAAGCGATCGGTGATTTATCGCACACGGTTTCGTTCCCCGGCGCTTTGCCGCTACTGTTCCGTTGGAAAGAATCGCTCGAAACCAGCTTTGCTATTTCATTACTGTCAGACGGTAAACTTGATCCGAGCCTGGCCTTACCCTTGTTCTTACTTTATGATGGTTTAAACGCACCTACCCTTATTCCCATCGGTAGTTCGCTAGCGTCTGCCCCACTGCATTTTGATTTTGGTCGTGCCCTGGCTGATTTGATTCACGCCTCGACGCAACGCCTGGCTTGCGTGGTGAGTGCTGATTTGTCGCATCGTCATGCGACGCCGGCGCGGCGTGATTTTTCCGAACGAGCGGCGCCGTTTGATGCTATGATTAATGATCTGTTACAGCCATCACGCTTGCCGGAACTTATGCATCTTGACGAAGAACAACTTGAAGTTATGCAGGAATGTGCCGTAAAGCCGTTGCTGATCTTGGCCGGATTGCTGACGGATGCAAATTTCAACGGACAATTACTGCACAGTGGTGTTAGTAATGGTGTTGGTCATACCATGGCGGTGTATAAATTACGCTAAAGTACTATGTCCGATGATCAGCTCATCGCTGATATTATTCCCATTATGCGACTCCCGCGCGGGCGGGAGTTTTTTACGTATTCTATTCCCCTAAAATTATCCGCCGGGTTGGCGCCGGGCATGATCGTACGCATTCCATTGCAAAGTCAAACTATCTGGGGTTGTGTAAAAAAAATTTACCCCCAGCCATCTAGCCATCAATCCCTCCTCGCGCTCACCGGTGTACGAACTGATGTTCCCGCCCTCTCGCCCGGCCAACTTGCCTGGCTTGAACCGGCGGCGCGGCTTAGCGGCGCTTCAGTTCCCACGACGCTCAAAACATTTTTACCAGATATTCCCTCGTTACGCTACGCCCTGCCGGAAGCGCCCGCCTGTCCAGTGCGCCAACCCAAAAAAGTTTCTACGGCCAGCCAGCAACATCTCGATGACTGGCTAGCGAGCACTGTGCCGATCGGTGTGAGTTATGATCGTCGTTCGACAAAAGAGCGTTGCCTGCTGGCGTTGGTTGCGGTGGCGCTTGACCGTAAACGTAGCGTGCATATTCTCACCGCGCGTATCGAAGATGCCGAACATCTCGCGCGTCTTTGTCGGGAAGCGGGATTACCGGTTTTTATTTTGCACTCCACCTTATCAAAACGCGCCCAGTGGCAGGCCTGGACTGGCGCCGCACATTGTCAGCCGGTAATTATTGTCAGCACAAAACGCTATCTTTTGCAACCACTCACGCGCCCGGTAATTATTGTTGACGACGAAGAAGTTGATGAATTCAAACAGCGTGATCTTGATCCGCGGTATGACGCGCGTGAACTCTAGCCACTTCTCTCCGCGGCGATCGTTGGCTCGCTCATATCCTTCACCCGCGTACCGCGTATTGAACGATCCTACGCGGCCAAAACGAAACAAAGTAAACTATTCCGATTGCGTGCCGATGAACAGATACCAAAAATTGATTTTGTACACTTAAATGTGGCTGACGAAAACACGCCACTCCTCTCGCCCGGTTTTATCGATCACATCCGCACCCAACGCGAACGCGACGCTAGTGTGGTTATCTTTCACAATCGCACCGGTGGCTGGCGCTTTGTACGTTGCAAAGAATGTGCCGCCCTCTATCAATGCCAACGGTGTTATTTGCCGTTAGAAACCAGCGGTCCGGTTACGGCTCGCGTTATCAAGTGCCCCGGTTGTTTGCAGTCAGTTGATTTGCGTTGTCAAAAATGTCATTCCGTTCGTTTAAAATTTTCTTCGCCCGGAGTGGAAATCATAGACGAAGCTTTCAATCGATTATTCCCCGGCAGTCGCATTGCCACTCTGGTGCCCGGCGCCCGACTGCCCGCTGATACGGATATTCTCGTGGTCACGCGCGCCTCCGAACGTATGCTATATCTGAATCGACCGCCCCGGGTTGGCATGATCGGTATT
>CAZBFB010000057.1:0-26066 GCA_964491085.1 uncultured Gammaproteobacteria bacterium
AACAATCAAAAAACCGATAAAAAACATTTGCTTTCTAAGGTCAGGGCGTTTAATAAAAATTAAGAGCCAAATTATTGATAGAAATAAGGCTCCAAATGCGTATCCGTATTCCATATGATTAAAAAATTTTCTTCCCCCAAATTAAAATATGGTTCGCGCCGACCCGCTTCGCCGGAGCTTTAGCGAGGCGAGTGTTTTTCTCCGGGTTCTTTTGCGGTTTTGAGCGGTGCGGCTCCCCGGCCTCGCCGAGACGGCGAGTCGAGGCGGGCGCCGCCTTTCCGAATTTTCGCGGGGGGAATTCCTCGCCGCCGCCGGCGGCGAAATGCGTTCGGACTAATTCAAGAATTCTGCTCCCGAGAGGAATCGAACCTCTATTACAAGATCCGGAATCTTGCGTCCTATCCGTTGAACGACGAGAGCTTTTTTAACCAACGCAATGCCGCGTACATCCTATACCACTGCGACTGACAAATCAAATCATATGTGCCGCCATATTCTTTAATGTGGCCGCCGAAGCCTTGTTTGAATCGCGTGATCCCAGCCCAGTCAGGCCGCGTTCCGGTCGTATTCACACCCCACCAATCATACTGCCGATACCCAAGTGCTTGCACGCGCTGAATAATTTCCCAATGCAAAAGATATGGCGCCATCAACTGACGATCGGTGTTGCTAGACGCGCCGTGCAAATATGTCGCGGTATCACCAAACACGGCAACCATGGCCGCGGCCAAAACTTGCTCGCCGCGCCGAGCCACAAATATAGTGACGGCTAATTCACGCGCCGCCGCCGACGGTAATGCCATCACCCCAAGTTGTTTTAACAAGGTGCTATAGTGCTGATCCGAATGAGCGGTAAATTTATCGCGGGCACTCGTCATTTTCATCAGTCGCAAAAAATCCGCTGCCGCGTTGCTCACTGCAACTACCACTCCGTGCCGCTTGGCCACTTTGATATTATATCGCGTCTTGGCATGCATGCCCGTTGGCAACACTTCGACTGGTTGCGTCAAATCAAGCAAGCTGGTTTCCACCGGATGAATTTCTTTTACCCGCTGACCCACACCAGTCACTGCCGTCGCCGGCTCAACGCGTATAAACACCACTTGGGGACGAGACGCACACCAGCGTTGACGCAACAACGCCAGCATACTTGGCATCAAGTCGGGCGACGACATCACTGGCCCATACGGCAAAAAAATATATTTCTTATTACCAAACAACGTCCGCTCCACTGCCAGCGCTTGCGCCACCAACGCACCAGCATCATCGTGTATCGCCAACCGCTCAATACCTTGTCCTTCCGCTCGCAAACACTCCCCCCATTCCCACGATTGCAAAAAAAGGCGGTCGTGTGCTGGCGAAGCGAGGAGAAAGGAATTCCAGGTGGTTTTATTTTTTATTTCCCGTATTTGCACAAAAACTTAAAAATTTACGACAAGTTTTTCAACGCCTCTCTCACCTTCTTTCCCACCTCGCCCGTGCCGACCACTTTCCCCGCCGCTATTTCCGCGTCTTTCTTCTGATAGCCCAGCGCCACCAACGCCGATACCACATCGGCATCACCGCGCGGAGCGAGAACCGACGTGCCGTCGTCGCCAAATTTGGAACGCAGTTCGAGCACGATCCGCTCCGCGGTTTTTTTGCCAATGCCGGAAACGCGAGTGAACACGGCGGTTTCATTTTGCACTACCGCGCGCCGCACATCATCCGGCGAGTTCAGTGCTAAAATCGCGATCACCGATTTCGGCCCCACGCCGGATACCGAATCAAGCGCTTTAAACATAGCCAATTCTTCGGCCGTACGCACGCCGTACAAATCACTCACATCCTCACGCACCACATGATGAATCCAAACCTGCAAGCGATCGCCGCTGTGCAATTCCGCCAACCATATCGGCGACAAAAAAACCTCATACCCCACCCCGCCCACCAACATCGTGGCGGTCGTAACACCGAGATTGATAATAGTGCCATCAAGATAGCCGATCATAGCTATACAAAAAAACAATAAATCGCTAGTATCAGCATAGCACCCAAACCTAAAAATTCCAATGTGAACACCTTCGCACTCACCTCTGACCTAAAACCCACCGGCGATCAACCGCAAGCGATTGCGGCGTTGACTGATTGGCTGGGAGAAGGCAACGAATATCAAACCCTGCTCGGCGTAACCGGCTCGGGGAAAACTTTCACCATGGCCAACGTGATTGCGAATCTCCAACGACCGACACTCGTTATCTCGCCGAACAAAACTCTGGCCGCGCAATTAGCCGGCGAATTTCACACCCTGTTCCCCACGAACGCCGTGCATTATTTTGTTTCCTACTACGACTACTATCAACCCGAAGCGTACATTCCGCAAAGTGACACCTACATTGCCAAAGACGCGGCCATCAACGACGAGATTGATCGCTTGCGCCACGCCGCCACTCACGATTTGTTGACGCGCTCGGATGTAATCGTCGTGGCGAGCGTCTCCTGCATTTACGGTTTGGGAAATCCAACGGCCTATGCCGCGCTATCCTTCCCCGTGTCCGTCGGATCATCCTACGAACGCCGCGATCTGCTGTTAAAATTAACCGAACTGCAATATCAACGCAACGACACCGAACCCAAACGCGGCACATACCAGGTCAAAGGTGAAATCATCACCATCTATCCGCCGTTCGCGCTCGAACGCCTTGTGCGCTTGCAATTTTTCGGCAAACGGTTGGAAAAAATCGAAGAGCTCCACGCCATCACCCATGAAGTCCTCTCCGTTTTCGAAACCGTGCATTTATTTCCGGCCAAACATTACCTCGCGCCGGAACGCGCCGTCGCGCAAGTAACGGATATGATCCGGGCTGAATTGGAAATCCACCTCGCGCTGTTGAAAAAAAATAATAAGCTGGTGGAAGCACAGCGTCTACAAGAACGAACAAATTACGACTTGGAATTATTGGAAACCACCGGCTACTGCCAAGGGATTGAAAACTATTCGCGCTACTTCGACGGCCGCAACCCCGGCGATTCACCGTTCACCTTGATTGATTATTTCCGCCACGCCTACAACCGAGACTGGCTCACGTTTATTGACGAATCCCACATCACGGTGCCGCAAATCCGCGGCATGCACGCCGGCGATCAAGCGCGCAAAACCACGCTAATTGATTTTGGTTTTCGTTTGCCCTCGGCGCTCGACAACCGACCGCTCACTTTTGCCGAATTTGAAGATAAAGTGCCGCAGACCACCTATGTCTCGGCCACGCCAGCAGATTATGAAATTACCCAATCGCGTAGCAAACCCCATTCGGGTCATTCGGATACATTCGGGTCATTCGGATCGGTAAGCGATTCCCCGAGAATCACCGAACAAATTATCCGCCCGACCGGTCTGCTTGATCCAGAGATTGAAATCCGTCCGAGCGAAGGCCAAATCAAAAATTTGATCAACGAAATTGAAATGCGTACCGCTAAACACCAACGCGTACTGGTGACTACGCTGACCAAACGCCTAGCCGAAGATCTGGCGGATTATCTCACGCAAGAGGGCATCAAAGTTCACTATCTGCACTCCGAAGTGGACACGCTTGACCGCATTCAAATTTTGCAAGACCTGCGCCGCGGCGTGTATGATGTGGTGGTCGGCATCAATTTGTTGCGTGAGGGTTTGGATTTGCCAGAGGTCTCGCTGGTGGCCATTTTGGACGCGGACAAAGAAGGATTTTTGCGCTCGCATACTTCCCTCCTGCAAACCATGGGCCGCGCGGCGCGGCATGCCGAAGGTTATGTCATCATGTATGCTGATAAAATTACCGGCTCGATGAAATCAGCCCGGGCAGAATCAAACCGTCGCCGGGTCGTGCAACAAAAATATAATGAGGAGCATAACATCACGCCGCAAACCATCACCAAAGCGATCGATTCGAGCGATTGGATTTTGCAACTCACGCGCAAACGCACGGCTGAAGAAGCCCCTCTGCCGGACTCGAGCGCGCTGTCACCTAAAGAACGCGAACAATTAATCAGCGATCTAAAAACGCAAATGGACTTGGCGGCACGCAACCTGGAGTTCGAAAAAGCCGCATTACTACGAGATCAAATTAAACAAATACGGAAGAAATAAACAACAAATATCCATAAATATCAAGCAGTATCTATAAATATCTGATACTAGTAGATACTTGCTCGCTCCGCTCACGATATTGGCAGATACTAATTTAACGTATGTTCGGTTTTTTATATATCAACAAACCCTCCGGCCCCACTTCGCATGACATCGTGGATAGCGCGCGTCGCTTGACTGGCGAGCGACGGGTTGGTCATGCTGGTACGCTCGATCCGTTCGCGTCCGGATTGTTGATTGTTGGCGTTGGCCGCGAGGCGACTAAACATTTGGGAGAATTGATCGGGCTGGATAAAGAATACATTGCGACCATTAAACTCGGGGCCACTTCGGATACGTATGACCGCACGGGAAAGATTACCGGTACCGGTCATCAGGAACCAGTCACTAGGGAAAGAATACAAAATGTTCTGCAAAAATTCACGGGTACGATTCAGCAAATTCCACCCATGTACTCGGCGAAAAAAATCAACGGCAAAAAATTATACGAACTCGCGCGCGCCGGCAAAGAGATCACGCGCCAGCCAAACGCCGTCACAATCCATAATCTCGAACTGCTCGAATATGATATTAAAAACCACCTGCTAAAAATAATCGGCACGGTCAGCTCCGGCACCTACATTCGCTCCCTCGCCCATGATATCGGCCAAGCGCTGGGGTGCGGCGCATACGTCGCAGAACTCGAACGTACTGCCATTGGCCCGTTCAAACTAACCGAAGCGCAAACTCTCAACGAGCCGCTACAGTATCAAAAATGGGAAACAATAAAAACAAAATTACTAAATTAGTCCCGAGGACTACATATAGTCCCGAGGACTACATATGCTAATTTCCGTCTGGGGCGGAAAATTACTAATATGAATCTCCGGTTGTCATTCCCGTGAAAACGGGAATCCAGACCCCCCAGCTTAATAATTTCTAATACCCAATTCCCAATTTCCAACAAAATGTCCAATGCTTAATGCCAAATTTCATTGGAAATTGGATATTGGTAATTGGAAATTTGAATAGGGGTTAATCTGGATCCCCGATCAGGTCGGGGATGACATGGTGCATTAATTTATTAGCAATTTCCCGCCATAGGCGGATCATCCTCTGACTGAAAGAATTAATAAACTAGCAAATTTAAAAACAGGAGTGAAGCGAGCCGACCGCTCACCTCACTCCTCGTTACTACACCTGCTCCGGACTGGGGCCGCCGCCGTAACAAAAATCACATACCGAACCGACTTTCGCCACTTCCGCTATCACCCGACGATAACGGAACTGATCCAGAAACAGCACCGAATCAGCCCCCAGCTCTTGAGCGAGCCAATTAGCGTCTTGCTCAATACCCGGCAAGCGCGCCGCCAAGAGTTGATCCGTCCGCGGCATGGTCACGCCATAAGGACAGACGCGCTTGATGGGCGATGACGCTACTCGCAGATGGACTTCGCGAGCGCCGCCAAGACGCAACAGTTTAATCACACGCCGCGCCGTGCTACCGACCAGCAAAGAATCGTCCACCACCACCAGACGTTGTCCCTTGACCATGGCGGGCACAATTCCCAGCTCGATCTTGGTACCAAACACCTGAACTTTGGTGCCATCATCCGGTTCAGGCACGTGCCGGCCACCGAAAGGATTTTTTTGAATCACCGGATGAAACGGCAATCCTCGCGCCGCGGCATAGCCATGACCAGCCACAATCCCGCTCATCGGTACAGCTGCCACAAAATCCACGGGCGTTTGATCTCGAGCGGCCAACTCCTGACCTAGGGCATAGCGCAATCTATAGACCGATCCAAAGTCACCATCGGTCGCGGTATGCAACGGAATGAAAGCGGCCCGATGCAAACACGGAGTGGGCACGACTTCACTGTGCGCGAAACGCACCCGCTCTATTTCCATCTGCTGACCGCGCGCGCGAAATACCGTCATGAACCCCGACCGAATTACTTGGGCCCGGTGCGCCTCAACCAGCGGGAAACTCGTGCGCTCGCTCGATAACACCACGCCACCGGCTACCGGCAACTCGGCTTGATAAAGCGCGTGCACCCCGTGAGGATCGCGCGCGGCGATTATCACTTGCTCGCGCGGCGCCAAGATCAACAGCGCATAAGCTCCGCGAACGCGATTCAGAGCCGTGGCCAAACGATCAGCCAACGAACCGCGCGCTCGCGCTAGGAAATGCGCTAACAATTCCGGATCACTCACTTCACTATCGCCAGAAAACAGCGCGGTATCACGCAATTCTGCCAACAACGATGCCCGATTGGTGAACGCGCCATGAAAAGCGATGGCCAGCGGACCCAGCGCGCCGTGATTTGGTATCGCGAACAGACAAGTATCCCACGCCGGACGATCGGCACTGGCCTTGCTCACTTGGCCGATAGTCATAGTCCCGCGCAAGCGCTTCAACTTGGCTTCATTAAATATCTCCGTGACCAAACCATAACCGCCATGGACACCAAGCTCACCCGCACCGGACATGATGGCCACATGCGCGCTCTGGCTGCCGAGATGCTGTAAGCCGTGCAGGCACGGCACCACAAACTGTGCCGCGTCATCTTGCCCGCTCAACACACCAACAATTCCGCTCATGAGCATTCCCTCCTTAGAAATTTGTCACCCCCCACCGCCAGACCTTACCAAATGATGACAATCAGTTCAACTGTTGCAAAAATTTGAAGCTATGGTATAGTGCTTTTACTTAACCTAAAAAGCTACTGAAGCTATAAGCTTCCGCCCAAGGCGGATCAGCCTCTGGCTGAAGGAAGCTACCCTTATGCCCAATACCCAATCAGCCGCCAAGCGCTTGCGCCAAACCAGCAAAGCCACTGCCAAAAACGTCCAAGCCAAGCGCACAATAAAATATCTGGTCAAAGAAACGCGCGGCGCCGTGGCGACATCAAAAGACGAAGCGTTGAAATTATACCGCTCCGCCCAAAAAGCCATTGATAAAGCCGCGCAACGCGGAGTTATCACCAAAAACACCGCTGCTCGCCGCAAATCACGATTAATGAAAGCGATCATAAAATAATTTTGATTTTTCCTCCCTCTTTATGCAGAAGGGGGAGGTCAGGTGGGGGATTAAAACAGCTTTAAAAAGCTGTTTTAATTTCCAAAAATTGGTATACTGTCTCCATGTCCAACATTCATCTCAAACAATTCCGCCGCGACTTGCACACGCACAACATTGATGCGGCGTATATCGTTTGGCCGGAGCATATGCAGTATCTGACCGGATTTTATGATAGCGATTCGCGTTTGATCGTGTCCCAAAAATCACTGGCCGTGTTATCTGATCCGCGCGTGTTGGATTTGGTTCGCAATCACAAAACTAAATTCACCTGTTTTGATATCAGCTCGCCCGCGTTCAAAAATTCTTGGGTAACATGGTTAAATTCCATCCCCCACCTAACCTCCCCCTTGAGTACAAGAGGGAGGAAAAATAAAACTATTGGTTTTGAAGCCAACCATTTGACCGTTGCGCAACACGCTCGGCTAAAAAAAATATTCCCACATGGCACATTCGCGCCGATTGATTCTATTCTGGAAACCAGCCGCGCAATTAAACAACCGGACGAAATCGATTTGATCAAACAAGCGTGCCAGATTACTCACCGCGCTTATCAAATCATCAAGCCGCGGATAAAATCCGGTATGACTGAACTCGCCGTCGCTTGGCAGTTGGAAAAAATCATGCGCGAGCTGGGCGCGACCGGCTTGGCTTTTCCGACAATCGTCGCCACCGGCCCCAACAGCGCCATTCCCCACGCGCAACCAACTACGCGAACCATAAAAAAGAATGACATCGTGCTGTTGGATTTCGGCGCAAAAATTGGCCTGTATCACGCGGATATGACACGCACATTTTTTGTCGGTAGCCCTTCGACAAGCTCAGGGAATAAACTTAGAAATATTTACGACATCGCCGCTCGCGCCCAACAACTCGGAATCAAAGCCGCTCGCGCCGGAGCATTTATTCACAAAGTAGACAACGCCGTCCGTGATTATATCCGCGCCGCCGGTTTTGCCGACAACTTCACCCACGCCACCGGCCACGGCGTTGGCTTGGAAATCCATGAAGCGCCGGCGGTGTCAAAAAAACACCCTTCGACAAGCTTAGGGTATAAACTAACATCCAATATGATTATTACCGTCGAGCCGGGAATTTACCTCCCCGGCATCGGCGGCGTGCGCATTGAAGATACCATTAGAATTACAAAAAACAAACCGGAAATACTGACAAAATAGCTTCAGTAGCTTTTGGGGAGTCGCTTGAATTTCCTACTGCACCTACCGAAGCTAAAAGCTACTGAAGCTACTTCTGTACCGATTCGTACAAAAATTTCGTCAACAAGGCCGACGGCGGTAATGACGTCGTTTTTAATTTTAGCTCCAACTGCAAAACCAGCTCAAGCAAGCGCTCCAAATCCTCGCGCCGATACCGCTCGGCTTGCGCTTTCATCTTGCGCGCCACAAACGGATGCAATCCCGGCACCTCGCCGGAAAAAATATGCATATCAACCAGTAAACGCACCTGCCGCGCGATCATGGATAATAAATGTAACGGCTCATGATCTTGTAACAGGTGCTCTTCCAACTCCTTAAGCGCCGCGACCCATCGCCCCGTCCCCACCGCATCAACCAACGCAAAAATATCTTCTTCAATCCGCGCCACCGACAACAACGCCACTACCTCTTTTGTGACCGCGCCGGTGGCACCCACATAACTGGCACACTTATCCGCCTCATTTTTTAGTTGCCACAAATCAATCCCCACTCGCTCCACCAAATATTCCCCCAAGCGCGGCTCGCTAAGTACATTACGCTTCGCCCAAACCTGACGCACAAATTGCGCTGGATCAACCAGCGTCATCACATCACGACATTTGGTTATTTCTTTAGAACCTTGCACCCAAAATGCCTTAACTGCGGCTACTCCCGTCTTAGCTTGCGCGTGCGCTGTTTTAAACCACCCCATTCTTTCATCCGGACTACCTTCATACCAAATTACCAGCGTGGTATCAGCCCCGACTGTTTCCAGCAAGCGCGCCAGTGCCTCGGCCACAGCTTTATCTAATTTTTCCGTCAACCGCAGAATCACTAATCGTTTGCTGGAAAACAATGACTGACTCGCCACGGCCGCGTGTAGTTTCCCCGCCCCATCTTCGCCTTTCAAATCATCGCTCGCCACCGCCACAAAATTTTCCAAACCATATTTTTTAGCAAACGCCTCCCGCCACGCCGTCACGGTCTCGGCAATAACAACGCTAGCATTGCCATACCAAAAAAAAATATGCGGCACCGATTTTAATTTTGCTTCAATAAATTCAGTCAGCATATAATTAAATGTAGCAAACGCAAAAACGGTAGTCAATTGGTCTAATCCTGCATACCCTCCCCCCTTCTAACAAAAAAATAATCCCCACGCAACGCGCTCGTTGCATGGGGGAAAGGACAAAGGACTACTTGCGCCGACAGAACACCCAACGCACGTCGCCAGCGTAGACAGAGTCGGGATTGGCTTCGTTGCTGTCGAGGTACCAGCTGTCGTCGTCGTCCTCGACGAGGAAGACGCTAGGGTCGCCGCTCGCGTCAGCAATCGGCTCCATGCCGATCAGGTACCCCTCGCCTTTCGGCTGGTCATTGTCAGCGAGCCGACAAGCGAGACCGACTTCGGCCGGGCACTTGTCAAATCCGAATCGTTCGGCACCGGCGAACACTTCGGTAATCGTCGCACTATCTTTGCCGGTGAGCACCTTGGTGGTCAGTGCCACCAGGTCGAGGGTGATCTTGGTCTGGCTGATCGGGGTCTTGGCGAGCATCTGCCGCGCATAGACCCTGACCTGCAAACTGGCCAACTCCAGCGTGGCGGTGTAGGCCTCGACGGTTTTGTGGAAGCCGAGGGTGATGGTATGCGGGAAAAACGCGGTCATTTCGGCCCACGGATTCTCCTTGCGGAGAAACCGTTTGAGTGCGGAGAGCCAGATCATGCCCTCCGAGCCGGCCAACTTCTCAAACAAATCCTTGAGCGGTCCGCCAATCTGGCGGAGCGCCTCACCGAGCATGGCGTTATCCATGGTCAGTTTTCCTTTTGCATTACTGCATGAACGCTAGCGGGCTACCGCAATGGTAGTCATAGCCAGAAAATCCCAATGATTTAGGAGTTTTTGGTTGTGACTAGCGATTAATAAATGAGTGTAGTATGTGCGTTATCTTTTGTCAAACGAAACCGCCGCGGGACGGGCGCATCACTATTTGTCTGCGTTAGTCAGCGTCAAGTCCGCGTTAGTCCGCGCCCACGGGGATCATCTCTCCCCAATTTTCCCCGACCTTCACATCCGCCACCAACGGCACTTTTAATTTTGTAACATTTTCCATAGTTTCCTTCACCACTCGCGCCACTTTTTCCACTTCATCCGCCGGCACCTCCAACACCAATTCATCATGCACTTGCAACAACAATTTCGCTCGTGCGCTCACTTGCGGTAACGTCTCATGCAATTTAATCATCGCCAATTTAATAATATCGCCGGTAGCCGTACCTTGCACCGGCATGTTGGTAGCCATCCGCTCGGCCGCGGCGCGGAGCATCGGATGATCGGCGTCAATGTCCGGCAGATAGCGGCGGCGACCAAACAGCGTTTCTACATAACCATGCTCACGCGCGAATTGTTTGGTGCTCTCGATATATGCTTTAATGCCGCTATGAATTTTAAAATAGGTTTCAATAAATTCGCGCGCTTCTTTCCCGTTCATATTCGTTACCCGAGCCAAATGAGTCGCGCCCATGCCGTACAAAATTCCAAAGTTAATTGCTTTAGCCGCGTAACGCATCTCTTTCGTGACTTGCTCAATCGGCACGCCGTTAATTTCCGCCGCCGTGCGCGCGTGAATATCTTCCCCCTGCTGAAACGCGGCCATCATTTTTTTGTCGCCGGACAAATGCGCCGCCACTCGCAATTCAATTTGCGAATAGTCCGCCGATACGAGACGATTACCTTTATCCGCCACAAACGCGGCGCGAATTTCTCGCCCCAATTCTGACCGGATGGGAATATTTTGCAAATTTGGATCCGAACTGGACAAGCGACCGGTTTCGGCAATGGTTTGATTAAAACTGGTGTGAATCCGACCGTCAGCTTCCACCAATTCCGGCAGGGCTTCCAAATAGGTGGACAGCATTTTTGACAATTCGCGATGTTCCATGATTTTCGGAACAATCGGATGTGCCTCCACCATTTTTTCCAGCTCGGCGGCGGCGGTCGAAATACCAGTTTTTGTCTTAGCCAATCCTTTAGTCGAGATCTGTAATTTTTCAAACAAAATAACTTTCAACTGCTTCGGCGAAGCAATGTTGAACTCTTCCCCAGCTAATTCCCAAATCGTTTTTTGCAATGCCTGCAAACGCACCCGCACTTTTTTGGCAATCGCGACCAGAACTTTTGTATCGAGCGCGATGCCGGCGTGTTCCATCTCGGCCAAAATCGGCACCAGTGGTATTTCAATATCAGCCAGCACTTTATCCACGCCGTTTTCTTTTAATCGCGGCGCCAGCAGATGGTACAACCGCATGGTGTAATCCGCATCCGCGCAAGCGTATTGCGCCAAGTCAGCCAGCGGCACTTTAGTGATGTTAATTTTTTCTGATTTGGTCTCGCCGGTGAGCTGTTCGATCGTCGTCATTTCAAATCCAAATTCGCGAAACACCAACGACTTAAGATCATAATTCCGCGCGCCCGGATGCAACAAATATTCGGCGAGCATGGTATCAAACGTAATCCCCTGCAGGGGAACGCCGTGATTGCGCATAATTTCCAAATCATACTTGGCATGATGACAAACTTTTTCGATCTTAGGATTTTCCAAAATCATTTTTAATTCATTCGGAATTAGTAATTCGGAATTCGTCATTGCTACAAAGTACGCCTCACCTTCTCTCCACGAAAAACTCATACCAACCAGCTTGGCGCGACGCGGGTTCAACTCGGTTGTTTCGGTATCAAATGCAAACCGTCCCTGTTTACCCAACTCACGCACAAAATCAGCGAGCTGGACATCGGTTTCAATCAAGTGATAGCCCGCATTCTTTTTTGGCGCTTGTGGCGTGCCGGTTTCGGTTTCATTCGTCGGAATTTTCCCGATCAATGAAGAAAAACCCCACTCTTGAAACAGCGCGGCCACCGCTTCGCGATCAAATGGCTGACGCAAAGCACTCGCGCGCGAAAAATTGATCGGCACATCACGCCGAATTGTTCCCAGCTCGCGGCTCATGAACGCCGCCGCGCGGCTCGTGCGCAATAATTCTTTTTGCCGCCCGGACAATCCCGCGTCATCACGATCCACCGCCTCATATAACGCGTCAAGCGTGTCGAATTTTTGCAACAACTCAACTGCGCCTTTTTCGCCGATCCCTTTTACTCCCGGCAAATTATCCGACGGATCGCCCTTCAACGCTTTCAAATCAATCAACTGTGAAATTTTCAATCCATAACGCTCCTCGACTGCCGCCGCATCATAAATCACAGTGTCGGAAATTCCTTTTTTGAGTGTGTATACTTTTGTGTATTCGTCAATCAATTGTAAAGCATCCAAATCGCCGGTTATAATCACCAGATTGCTTGCTTGATTTTTTGTTTTCTTGTTTTCTTGAACAATCGTGCCGATAATGTCATCCGCTTCAAACCCCTCGGCTTCATAAATCGGAATATTCATGGCCTGCACCAATCGCTTAATCAAGGGCAACTGATCATACAACTCTTGTGGCTGTTTAACGCGGGTGGCTTTGTATTCTTTGTAAGCCAGATGTCGAAATGTCGGCCCGCGCAAATCAAACGTGGCCACGATCGCGTCCGGATCGAGCTCTTTCAAAATTTTCAACAAAATCGTGGCAAAACCATACACCGCATTCACCAGCAAACCGTCTTTGGTTTGCAAAGGCGGCAAGGCATGAAAGGCGCGATGCAGAAGGGCGTTGCCATCGATAATAACGAGAGTAGGGAGTTTTTTTGGCATGCCTCCATACTAACACAAAATTACTAAATTGCTAATTCTGAAATTGCCATCCAGGCCTGACTTGGAATCCAGTTAACTTAGATCCCAAATCTAGTTTGGGATGACAAAATAAAAAAACGCCCGAGAGTCAGACCACCACGATGGTGATGTGACTCCCGAGCGAGACCTAGGCGCTCACACGGGAGCGGCTAGGGTACTGCGTTGCCGACGACTACGCCGAGGCGGAGGCGGTCGCGCCGAGCTGGTTCGGCGGGACGAACGTCATGTCGATGACGCCGGGACGCGCCGACAAGAGACCCGTCGTGAAGACGGCCGGCTCGTTGGCGTGCGTGCTCTGCGTGATCGGCATGGCGTGCTCGGGCGTGAGCTCGGCATCCTTGACGAGCGTGCCCTGGGCGACGATGGCGTTGGCGTTGATCGCCTGCGGCAAATTCGCCGCGTTGATGTCGGCCATCTTCACCTTGGCCCACTTGCCGTTGACATCCGTGAACGTCATCTGGCCATTGCGGCCGTCGGACAGGTAGGCGATCGGCGCGTTGGTCGGGCTCGCGACCTGGTTCCAGGCCATGCCCGCGCCGAACAGCGCCGCGCCCTTGGTCAGATCCGCCATGTACACGGTCCCGTCCTCGTCGATCGCGACCGCCAACCGGTCGTTGTTCTCGACCAACTGAACGATCTTGAGCGCGCTGTCCTCGAGAGCGAAGATGCCGTACGTGCGACCGTCGTCGAACGACGCCGAGGTCACCGCTTCCGCGATGAACCCGACGAAGTAGATCCCGACGTAGCCGGTGAGCGGCTTCGCGAACTCGACGAGGGTACGAACGATGCTCGAGATGACGCCCTGACTGGTGATCCGGTGATCGTGGCGCAGGACCTGCACGTACGCGTTGCTCTGGAAGCTCCCGATGAGGAGCGCCTGCGCGGGCAGGACGACCGTCTCGTTGAGCTTCTGGCCGATGGAGCGCACGATGCCCGTCAGGTACGCGAACGTGACGCGCGACCGGTCGGGACGCTCGTTGTTCGGCTCGACGCCCAAGGCGACGAGCTGACGCACGGTGGTCTTCACGCCGAAGTCCCGGGCGCCCTGGTCCGTCCCGTCCCCGCCCTTGATCAGCTTCCACGAGGCCGTGGCCATGGCGTAGAAGCCGGTGAGCACGGCGTACAACCGAACGAGCGGAATCTTCAGCGTGTTGATACGCGGATTCGTCTTCATGATGATGCTATTCCCTTTGACCCTTTGAGGTCGCTGTTTACTGCATCACTTCCAGGTCTCGTGCTGGAAGCCCCACGTCACTGCAAATTACATTGCGACGGTATCGCCCTCCAAACGATACACATCGGCTATTATTAAAGAACTTCTAAACCCCTCCCACAGCTGGGTACCATACGTCTGTTGACATACGATACGAATATCGTCCGGTACCCACCTGTTGAAGGACTTTTTCCAAAAAAGAAAAGAGGCGCAATGCCTTTGGTCTCTCGACCTCACAGCCCTGATATTTTTTAACTTGGCAACACTGTATCGCACTCCCCAAATCTTGTCAAGAGCTTGCTCTTTGTGTATGCTTTCTTTACAATACAGTAAGCAAAACGGCCACGTAGCCAAGTGGTTAGGCGTTGGTCTGCAAAACCAATTACGCCGGTTCAATTCCGACCGTGGCCTCCATGACAATCAAAAACACGGCTTCTATGGCCGTGTTTTTATTTTAAAAAATTATATTCAATGCGTCCCGCCGCCGCCATTCATTTCACCGCGGCGGGCGTAGGACCAGGTATTTATGTTTTGGACCACTTCGCGTGGTTGCGGTATTTGCTCCATTTTCAAATTCACCTCCGCCCCGGCGGTTTCTACTTGCACATCACCAAAATTAAATACTGTGTGTAGGAATCCGGACACGTCGGCAGTGACATTTTGGATCCGCTCGAGCCGATATTGCGTCACCACGCGCGAGAACAAACCGTTTTGGTTGATATCAATAATGCGATGACTGGTAATAATCCACACATCTAAATAATAATCCACCCAATCATAAAACCAAACGGCGACAATGGCTAAATAATATAAAGACGCGCCCAGCACCACCAACGCGCGACCGATGGCGTCGCCCAGCAAATAATCCAAACCAAACCAGGTCAGCGCCAACCCGATGGCTGGTGGTAGCCAGGCGAGCACTAATAATTTAAGCAAGCGCCGACCGATCACCAGCCAATGATGCTTTAATACTGTAAAAATTTTTTCATCCGGCTCGAGCTTAAGCCAGGAATTACGAATCTTCATAGCTTAGTATTTATTTGTAGCCACGACTGCGACCAATCAACCGCGGGCAGGGCTTGTTGGGTAAAAAGTAATATAACGCACACTGCCAGCACTACCAAAATACTCATAATTACGGGAGCCGCCGTCAACGGTGAAAATTTAATCAAATGCCAAAAACTAGCCACCATAAAAATCACCAAACCAAAAACGAGAATGGCATAGGGAATGAAGAGGAAGGAGAGGGTGAGAGACATATGAAATGCGTTTTGAAATTTTTGTTATTGCCTGAGCTTGTCGAAGGCCACTACCACTCCTTCGACCACTCACCGCTGATAAGTTTTTCTTTCTTGACTCGAGTCCAACGCTGATCTGGCTTCCAAGTCATTCCCGTATAATAACTTTTGTCTTCACACTCCAAAATGTACACGTACCATTTCCAGGTCATACATTCTTAAATGCCCCTTCGACCAGCTCAGGGAATAATACTATCTATATGAGACGACTTTGTAAATCCGCCGGCGGTGTCAATCCCAAATGTCGATATGCTTTCTCGGTGGCCACGCGGCCGCGGGCGGTACGCGCTAAAAATCCTTGTTGTAATAAAAACGGTTCGTATACATCTTCGATGGTTTGCATTTCTTCGCTCGAGGCCGCGGCCAGCGCTTGCAGACCGGCCGGCCCGCCACCAAAACGATCAACTAATATCTGCAAAAGCGCGCGATCATGCGCATCCAAACCGTGCCCGTCAATTTCCAGCAAGGCGAGCGCGGCCGTGGCTGTCGCGGCATCAATGATGCCATTCCCGCGCACCTGCGCAAAATCGCGTACGCGCTTAAGCAAACGATTAGCCACGCGCGGTGTGGCGCGAGCGCGCGTGGACAAAGCAACGCGCGCCGGCACTTCCAGCTGGGTTTGCAAAATAGCAGCCGAACGATCTAAAATTTGTTCGATTTCAACCGGACCGTAAAAATCCAAATGCCACTGCACCCCAAACCGATCGCGTAATGGCGCGGACAACAAACTCACCCGGGTGGTGGCGCCGATCAAAGTGAAATGCGGTAGATCAAGGCGTAATGTTTTGGCGCTCGGCCCTTTACCTAAAACAATATCCAGCGCGTAGTCCTCCATGGCCGGATACAATACTTCTTCAACTACCCGCGGCAGGCGGTGAATTTCATCAATAAATAAAATATCGTGATCTGCCAAATTAGTCAAAATCGCGGCCAGATCACCCGCGCGCTCCAGCGCCGGACCGGAAGTAATTCTGATTTGCACATTCATCTCACTGGCGATCACATTGGCTAGCGTGGTTTTACCCAAGCCCGGTGAGCCGTGCAACAAAATGTGTTCCATCGGCTCGCGGCGACTTTTAGCCGCGGCCATAAAAATCGCCAAGTGTTGCTTGATTTTTTCTTGGCCAATATAGTCGGCCAAACGCCTCGGTCGCAGAGAGCGCTCAACCTGTTCTTCTCCCACCTCAACTTCCGCCGCGCTGACCCGTAATTCATCTTTTGGTTGATCCGACATGTCTATACGGTATCATTATTAAGTAAGACCAACAAGCATCCCCCGACTTTACTGAATTTACTGGATTTACTTTCCCATTTTTATCCCCCTTGACAGTGATTTGATGGGCATGATATGATGGAAGCAATCAATTAAAACCCTCGACTTTTCAAGTAAAGAAAGGCCGTCGAGGCTTTCTTTTTTACTGTAAATCAAGGGTAAAACGCATATTCATACGAATTTGAGGCCTCGAGAGACGACAAGCGTGGGCACTAGTTCGTAGGTAGCAGAGGGTTTTGGCTTCTCCTTTTCCTTCTCCTGTCCTCGTACTATTACTCCTCTCTCGAGACCTCAAGTGTCGTATCTAAAAACCGCTCATCGAGCGGTTTTTATGTGGCTGGCGATGACAATAATTCAGCTGCTGGCGGTTCACTCTCTGCCAAAGGCGGATCTGCCTTTGGCTGAAGTTTCTCTACTCCCACCAAACAAACGGCCTGCCACGGACGATAATAACTTTTGAATTCACGCTTGGTCTCACGGCCATCCGGATAAGTAACCACATAGTTAAACACCGCCCGCGCGCCCGGATGCGCCCGCTCGGTGCACTTTTGTTCACCCGGCTTTAAATCAAGTGTCTCAATATATTTTGTCGGCGGCGGATCGGTCTGATTGGTTACCACCGGAGTGGTTGTTTGAGCCACGCGCTCGTCTTTGGTGCCCCAAAATTCAATAGTCAAAAAATCTCCTTCCACCCGTGCTTTCAATAAAATATGTTGCCCGGTGTCATTGCGAAAAGAAAAATCTGGCACGGGATCATAAATAGTCGCGTCCATACCAACTGGTGGTTCGTAATACGGCACGCGATAAGAATGATTTTGACGTGACATAATCGGCAAGCCGGCGTTGAGGGTGGCGCGGAATAATGTGGTGCCGATCTGACATAATCCCCCACCAACTTCCGGTATGGTTTGATTGCCTTTGATTACCAACTCCGCGCGATAACCGGCCTCTACTGTGAAGGGACGCAGCGCGGCCAGGGCCGAAAATATTTCATCCGGCGCCACGAGCAAACCGTTTAACTTATCAGCCCCCACCGCGATATTGTGCCGCCGATTGGTTGGGCTACCAGCAAAACTGGTTTTAGCGATGCCTATTAGTTCTTTGATGCCATATTCGGCGGCCACGGCAGAATAGGGCGGCTCGGTTATGGTCACAATCAGCGGCACGGTTGTTTTCGGCTGGGGATTGGTGCCGTTGGTAAGGCGCGTGATAGCCGCCATCACTTGCTGTTGCGAAGCGGGCAGATCAACCGCGCGACCAACCACTGGCAATTCAAACCGCACCGCTCGATTGCCTTCCAGTTCAAACTTGGCCGCCTGCGGATGGCGATTGACCGCTTTGACAATACCACTCCACCACGCGGACAGGGCTGACTGATCAACCACCAAACTAACATCCTCACCATTTTTTTCTGGATACAAGGCAGACACTGCCAACGCTGTGGGCAAACGCCACACTTGCGTATCGTCGGTTACACTAATCTCTTGACGCAATAACCGTTCAACTTGAGGTTTGGCTTGTACTAAAAGTAACGGGTCGCGCCGAGTATTTTTATCTCGTAACACCAAAGTAATTGGCTGATTAATACCGTGGGCTAAATTATTGGCCAAGGTGTCGATCGCTTGATCATAAGAAAACTCACGACCACTTGAGCCGTGCAGAACCACAATCGCTTTATCCCGCAATTCATAACGCGGCTCTACCACCAAGGTTTCTTTATCCTCAAATTCCTGATGCAAAATTGCCGTCACTTCAGCCCGCCGCACACTTACGGGAATGGCCACATCAAATCGGCCAAGGTCGGCGTTGGTGTAGTCAGCCAAGCGTACCCACCACGGGCCGCGATGACCAACCAGCGCCGCGGCTTTAGCCGCGCCAACTATATCAAAACTTACCAATTCAATCGCCACATCAGTCCCAGACAAACCCACCAGAGTAGCTTTAACCGTGTAACTCTCACCATTAGCGGTAAACACAAAACCAGCGACGCGCCACTGCTCAACGCGTTGGCTCAATAACTCCTCGACTTCTTCTGGGGTTTTCCCCCCCACGGGCAGACCGGCCACATAAACACCAGATAAAATACGCTGGCTAGCTAGATCCACCCCAACCATTGCCAACAAACCGATAAAAACAAAAATGGCGACGATGGTCGTCGGCCGCTGTAACCACTGTATAATTTTACGCCCTAGCGTATTAGACAGCATCATATTCCAGACCACTCAACAAAATATTCAAGGCGGAATGATACTCGTTTTGATCCGACAGCGTCTCGGGCGGCGCGGTAGTGTTATGCGGATCTAACAAAGCTATTAATTCTTCATTGGTGTGCATAGTATTTGTTCGTAAATTTCGTATCTGTTAATAGTTCGTACCCGTTAACCCCCTATGCTTCATCTGGGGCATAGAGTACTAACTACGAAATAGCATGAACGTTACGAAACTTTCAATTAGTGTGCCAAACCAAACGCGTCATCCCTGACCGACTTGTCCACGACCGGCACACGGAATGTACCCTCGGCTTTTAGTTTGGGCGCGGTGACTAACAAAATGCCATTTTTTAATTGCGCCGATACTTTAGCCGGATTGATTTCCGATGGTAGCACAATGGTACGGCTAAAACGACCCCAATGACATTCACTAGCCAAAAAATTTTGACCGGATTTCAAATTTTGTTGGGCCCGCGCCCCAGCAATACCAACTGTGTCATTACTAACCATAATATCCAAATCATCGGGCTCAACCCCGGCAATCGCTGTGCGGATATAGTAGGTGGTAGCGTCGTGCCAGACATCCACTGCCAATTCACCCTCGCTTTCGGTTAGCGCCGGTAACACACCGGATTCTGACGCGGTTCGGGCGCTTGATTGACCGTGTTGTTGCACAATATTTAACCAATCCAAATCATCATCCGTAATTTCCTTCGCGTGGCCGCTACCAAAACGTTCAGCCAACGTGGCTATTTGTTGTCGAAATGCATTCGAGAGCATGTCTTCACTATACCATAAATCAACAAACGCCGCACGACTTATCCTCACCGTCTCCACCAAAACAAAAACCGGCCTCGCGACCGGCTTGATAACTCAATATTATTTTGCCGAAATAAGCCGTCCGGATGTGACCCTGACAAAATAATTGACCAATACCGGAAGGCTAAACAAGATGGCGGAAAAAAACAGATCGCCGAACAGCATGTTGCGGAAAAACGGCAGGCCGAGGGTGTAGCTGGTCATGAGACCGGAGAATGTCTTGGCATACCAGGGCGTAGTGGCCCAAACTGCAAAATTAGTGATCAAGAAAAATAAAGTTGAACTCGCCACGGCCGCACCGGCGATCGCGAGCGGAGAACGACGCGCCCGCAAAACCAAACCGAGTACGCCCACGAGCGCAAAACTACCATACACACTCGCCATCACCCACGGCTCATATCCACCCAACCAAATATCAGACAGCGCGAGTGCCGCGAGCGGCACCGCGACCGCCCAGGATCGCCGCGTCAAATACGCCCCGGCGAATAACGCCACGGCCCCGACAGCGGTCATGTTGGGCACATGAAGCCACAGGCGCGTGGTTACGGCGAGGATAATTAACATCAGGACGATAAGGGGTTGATGACGAGACATAAACTTACTACTTTAATGACTTAATACTCACAATACGCCAACCAGAATGAAGCGCAGACCCTTCAGGAATATTAACATAAATTCCTTCCTCGTCTCTAATTATTCCAACTCCACTATGTACTGACTGTTGCATTTCTATTTGCTTTGCTGTTAAAAAACCAGGACTGGCAATTTCAAAAACATACTTATGAGGACTTGGTTCTTCATTGTCCACTTTTACAACATTTCTATCGCGGTGATCCACTATCTTATCACTATAAAAAATTCTTTCCATTACTGGTTGCACTACTGCATCCGCTTTTTTTGATTTAACTTCAAATAATTTTAGTCGCAACGATGAACCATTTTCGGTGACATAATAAATTGATTGAGAGAAAAGATCATCTAGAAACATAGAGATATTTCCCTGTCCCTCTAAATACTCTTGTTTAAAAAATGGAACTTCATAATCTTTTGACGTACTGAATCTATATTTAAAAACACTCGCATCATCCAGATGCTTCATCAGCTTTGCAACTATATTATATTGTGAAAAGCATTCCAATAATTCTTGCTGCCTACTCACCACATAAGCATCCACCTGCCCTCTTGAGACAACTATGTTACTATTTATCTTTTGAGCAAGCTCAAAAAGTGCTTCCTTAAGAATTTCTATTTTTTGCTCCTCCGAAAATTGTTGGCGTTCAAAACTTTTTTCTTCCTCCGCAATTTGAGCGAGCTCTTGCGTAAGTTGTCTAAACGAATTTGTTTCCTCTGCAAAAAAAGTTTTATATTCACCTTCTCCTTGGTTAAATCGCTCTTTAATAGCACCCTCTTTTTGTGTAATCCGTACTCGTTCGTCCTCTTCTGCATGTTGTCGCTCTTTTTCCCTCTTAACTCGTTCGGCAATTCTTTCAGTCTCTTCTTTTATTCTCAACTCAAAATAATCTTTGAGAGAAATCTGTTGCCCCCTATCCTCAATTTGGTATTTTTTATTTTCAGGGTGAGCAATACTATCCGTCAAAATTTCGACATATTTCTTTTTTAATTCTTTGTAGTTTTGAATAATTTGACTCAATCCTTCCTGCGTCAAATCTTTCGAGAGTATGCTAAGAGCAATAGCCGTATGCTCGACATACTTGCTCAAATATTTTTCTCTACTTTCTTGATGTTGTAAGTATTGAAAAACAGCCAAAAATAAATGATGACTATCATTCCTTAAAAGCTCACCAAATAATTTTTTATCTTCCTCTGAAATTTCATCCCTAAATTGTAAATCCCGATTCTTACCAGAGAAATTTCCAATCCTATCAGTATTCACTTTCTCATCTTCAATTCCAATTTCCTTTCCTATCAAATCATCAATTTCTGTCTCCACCAATCCAGGATTAATATCCAGCTCATCTCGTCCTTCCTCTGCTAGTAATCCCCGCAATTCGTCTTTTGTTTCATCATTAAGATTATTGGTAATAAGAAAATATAAAAGACGGCTTGTTCTGCCATTTGCATCCGAATATGCATGAATAGCGTTAAAAGAAGACGAAACAAGTAATGCAATATCTTTCAAATCTCTTCCACTGCGATTCATTTCCTTTACCGAAGCTAGAACCTTATCAAACAACCCTGGTTTATCTTCTGGTCTTGGTGACACATAATCAATCCCTTGCAATACCCCTTCAAGTACCATGGTTTTTTCGTGCATACCCCATTTATCTTTCTTTTTGTCACATAAAATGCCATTTACTCCATCCAATAACTCAATAAATTCATCAGGTTGCAACCCCTCGATAAAAGCACGCTTTGTATCTTCGCTGGAAAATATATCCTCCATTTTTTTCCCATGAAATGATGTTATATTTTCTGCTGATTGTAAAAAACGCAAAAGTACCGTCGATCTTTTTTCTCGATCAATGGATTTTTCGTCTCTTGTATTTCCAAAATTAATACGTTCCCTCATTTTTATTAGAAATTACTTTTGTGTTTTGATAAACTTCCACTCCACCACGTCGTTCGGTTGAATCTGGTAGCGGTCGGCGGCTAGTTGGATTTGATCGTGATTGACCCAATATTGCCAGTAACGATCGCCGTCGCCGTTCTGGCGCGTGCCGATTTGACGGATGAATACGCCCCAACTGCCGGGTGGATCAAATACAAATGGCATTGTCTGGCGATCGGTAAAATCTTTGGTCAGAGAAAATACCGTTGCTCCCTCACTATAGCGAATGTTGCGCTCAATCTCAAGCACATCGTCCCCAAAATCGATCATCAAATGAGCCACCTGGCCAGTGGCCGGCACCGCCGGATTGATCGGCGCAGTGATCGGCGACAAATGCGCCATCCAACCCAACAAAAAACCCAGCGCGAGAACCAGAAATAATTTTGCGCCGGGAGTTTTGATATTCACAAAGATTTACCACTCATGTCATTGCGAGCGACCGGAGGGAGCGTGGCAATCTACAGCCAAGAGATTGCCACGTCGCTATCGCTCCTCGCAATGACAAAATTTTAGGGTCTCAATTTATTTTGACTTAATCCGAACCGTCACCTGACCACCACGAGCCGGCTTGGCCGCTGATTTGTGCGCCGGCTTAGTGATACGAATATGAACCTTGCCGCCGGTCGCTATCGTTCTGGCGGTCGGCGCAACATTCATGACCGGAAGCGGCGGCGGGCCCACTTGCGTTGACGACGGAACTGTCGGTCTAGTTTGGACTGGTGTCGGTGTCACGGTGTATGCCGCCCAACATTGATCAATCGCTTGTCGCTGGGCTAAGGTGTGTCTCGCCGCCCGCACTTTACATGGCACCCATGACAACGGATCATAACCACTCCTCACCTCGGCCGCATCACTATAACCATCCCCATCTGTGTCGCTAACATTGGGATTAGTGCCGATTAAACGCTCGACCACATCCGTCAAACCATCATTATCCGTATCAGCCGCTGGTGTTGGCGAACCATTATTTGACGGCGGCGGATTGATCGGCGGGTTCACTAGCGGCGCGCCAGCCACCACAATGGTGGCGCTGGTTGGTCGCACAAAACCATCACCCCCGGCGGTTACTGTCCAGGTGCCACTCGCCAAATTGTTTATTGTTTCATTAGCTTGATCAACCATAACGCTACGATCCGCCACCCGCAAGATAACTTGATTGACTGGAACCGTTTCCCAGCCGTGGGTAATATCTGAATAAAATTGTACCGAGACCGACAGCGCTTGACCGGGATCGAGCGTGGCATCATCAACTAACACCCGCAGGGGTTTAACATCAAAACGACCAAAATACCACAACACATCATTACCGGCGCTCAAACTATAATCACTCGCCCCTACTGACGGCTGTTGCCAATTCACCCGATACATCCAGCCGGTATCACCGCTCGCGGTTTGCCCATTGATACCACGCACATATTGACCGAGACCAACATTGGCAATATCCAAACTCAAAACGCAGTTACCGGAAATTTGTTGCAAAAGATCAAGCGGGTTAGCGGCCAAAGCTGTCCCCTGACAAAATTGCGCGTCGCGGCCTTCAATACGATAATCAACCGATACGCGTGTGCCGATCGGCGGGTTGGTATTATTACTATTGTTGTTCGGATTATTGTTTACAATACCCCGCACCGGAAATGACGCGTTAGCCAAAGCAATCGCGGCATAGGCGGTCATAAACGGTGTGCCGTTCAAGTCCTGCGGCCGCCAGCGATATGAACCATCACTCAAGCGTTGATTGTCTAACCACATTTGCGCGCGGTTGGCTTCCGCGCTGTAGCCGGCTTTAGTGAACGCGGTCGCTACCCAAGCAGTCGAAGCAGTATCTGGATCATTCGTGCTCGCGTAGCCAACGCCACCGTCGTTGCGTTGCGCTTGTTTCAAATAATTAAAACCGCGCACCAAACGAGCGTCACCGGTGGAGACGCCGGCTTCTTGTAGGGCTGACAAAACAACAGCCGTATCATTCGTATCCGAGCTAGCCGTCCGAGCAAAACCCCAACCCCCGTCGGTATTTTGGTAATTCAATAGCCAGTCGCGCGGCGCGGTAACGCGGCGATCAGTGGTCGGAACACCCGCCGCCCGAAATGCCAGAATTCCCCAAGCATCGTCATTCAACAAACCAACTGCGCCCATTTGAGTGCCATCAAAAAAATCACCCAGTCGCGTCAGCCAGTTACTGCCGGCGAATGTGGTCGGATCTTGTCCGGCCGCCACGATTGCCAAAATGCGGCGCTCGTAATCCGTGGCATCACTGCCGGGACTAGAACGCAAGTGATCGGTTGAAACATTCGTATCGCCACTCGCCACGCGCGCCATGGTGATCCAATCGGTCTGCGTCGCATTACGCAAATAATCGCGAGTTTGTGAAGAGACAGCCGCTTGTGCCGGAACCGTAACTAGTAATCCGTAAACCGTAACTAGTACCAGGGTGAAAAATTTCTTCATAGCTGAATATATTCCCTGAGCTCGTCGAAGGGGTCGCCTTCAACTTCGTTCGGGCAATAACATTATTTATTTAAATAATAAGGGAAAAGAGCCGCTCACACGCTCATGAGGCCGACGCCCCATTAAAGCAACTCTTTTCCCTCGTGTCAATCCCTCCCGGTGGTCGGGCGGTGGTCGGGCGCGGACAAAATTAATTGGTCCACATTTAACCGCACCGCGACAAAAGCTCGATCTGATCGAGCGGACGGTTGGCCACCGGATCCCAGCGCACCAGTACGGTGTCAACAGTCACGGGACCGGTAAAACCGGGCGGCACGCGACCAGTGGTGAACCAGCCGTTCACGGAAAACTCCTCACACACCGTGACTGCACCAGCCGTCATACTACCCGGCCGGAAGTACGCCACCGTGCCTTCGACACCACTGGTCGAATAGCCCGGCGCAAAACCCACCTGATCGCCGTACAGACGCGAGAACGCTTCCCGCAAGGGAATCACATCGACATCGTTCGCACCACCATCCTCATCCGGCGTCGAGGGAACACTTTCCGTACCACACGAAGCCAGAAAACGCGGTGCCACGACGATCATGCTTGCGGCACACAAAAACTCTCGTCGACTCGTCATGATTTGTTCCTCTCCGACCCCAGACACAAACCCGAGATCCGTTATGTGGTTATCATTTGATCATTGCTCGGCGCATCGCTTCCGCATAGCTCCGGCTTATCGAGTAATACCGTTGCTGGTTATCACTCGGTTTTGTCGGGGTTCTCTTTTTGTCTGCCAAAATCGATTACAATTTTGGGACAAAAAGGAAAAACAAAACGCCGCCTCGCAAAGAGACGGCCACATCAGAACCCGCCTACCGATCCATGCTGTTAGCCGACAAGTGTGGGACTAAAACACGGACAGGTAGGTAGGTCCTGATATTCCGCCTTTCTCTGGTCGCGAAGAAAGTTGGAGGAATCACATGACTATTTCTGGCCCGGGCTCTCCGCCGATGAGCGGAATTACCGTTGCGCGTCAGCATCCAGAATTGCACTGGAATTTCCTGAAGCAATCATGTCTTTTACAAAGAACTCGTTGAGCTTACA
>CAZBFB010000058.1:0-20789 GCA_964491085.1 uncultured Gammaproteobacteria bacterium
CATGCTAATTTTATTCTGAATGAAGGCGGCGCGAAGGCCAGCGAGGCGCGAGCACTCATCGAAACCATGCGCACGCGCGTGCGGGAACGGTTTGGTGTTGTTTTAGAGAATG
Source organism: uncultured Gammaproteobacteria bacterium (assembly GCA_964491085.1). Classification (GTDB taxonomy): domain Bacteria; phylum Patescibacteriota; class Patescibacteriia; order CAZBFB01; family CAZBFB01; genus CAZBFB01. The sequence continues at coordinate 113 of CAZBFB010000058.1, forward strand.
AAGTTATGTGCTTGCCACCATTACAAATCCTAGCACCTAGCAATATAACGTAGTGGCTTTGCTCTTAGTGCATTGGGGCGTAGCTATGAGATAACTACTTTGGATGTCAGGATTTGTAACGGGGCGAGCCCGATAAAGCTCTAAGGGGTGGGGAAAACCGGCTGATTTTTGGCTCTTGACATTGCAGTTAGTGGTGTGTAAACTACCAATAGTTATTAAAATTTATCTTGAGAAAGCCCTTTTGTAATACGGATGGTGCTGGATAAAAGGGAGAGGTATTATTTTTTTTACATTAGTCATGAGTAGCGAGGAAAAACAAACAGCTTCAACTAAAGAGTTTTTGGAAATCAAGGGCGAGGTGGTTGAGTTACTGCCAGCCATGACCTTTAAGGTGCGTTTAGAAAACGGTCAAGAGATTTTGGCCTATCTGTCGGGCAAGATGCGAATGAATCGAATTCGTCTTTTGCCGGGTGATCGGGTGAAACTCGAGATGAGTCCGTATGATCTGACCAAGGGGCGGATAACCTATCGTTATTAAATTTTCGTATCGTTCGCGTTATTTCGTAGTTCGTACCTTATGCCCCGTTGAGGTATACCGCGGCCGAGGGTACGAACTACGAACAGGTACGAAATAAACATTGTGGTATGAAAGTTAGATCATCAGTTAAAAAAATTTGTACACATTGCAAAGTGGTTCGCCGTAAAGGACGAGTTGAGGTTCGTTGTGAGCGCGCGCCGAAGCATAAGCAGAGGCAGGGATAAAAAACAGAACTAAGAACTAAGTAAATTAAGAACTAAGCCAAATCAGCATTAGCTTAATTTACTTACCAGCTTAATTTACTTAATTTACTGTTCAGTATGTCAGCTCGGATTGCCGGAGTCACTTTGCCAGAAAAAAAACGCGTCGTCATTGCTTTGACGTATATTTATGGTATTGGCAATCCGCGGGCGCAGGTTATTTTGCAAGCCGCGCGGATTAATCCCGACACGCGGGTGACTAATTTGACCGGGGATGAAGTGAATGTTTTGCGCACAATGATCGAAAAACAATATGTGGTGGAAGGTGATTTGCGCCGTGAAGTGTTGGGTAATATAAAACGTCTGAAAGAGATCGGCTGTTATCGCGGAACGCGGCATATTAAAAATTTACCGGTTCGCGGTCAGCGTACCAAGACCAACAGTCGCACCGCGCACGGTAACAAGCGCCGCACCATGGGTTCAGGTAGGCGTAATGCGTCGGAAAAGACATAATTGTAAAATAGTTTTATAAATGTATGGAAGAAGAAAAAACAATTACTACCGCGGCGGAAGATCTGTTGGGAAAAGCCGAGACCGATAAGGGTAAGAAAGGTAAAACCGACAAGCGTCCGCGCGGTAAGAAACGGGAGTTCCGCACGATTACTCGCGGTCGGGTGTATGTTAATGCCACCTACAATAACACTTTGCTGTCTGCCACGGATGAGGTGGGCAATGTATTGGCTTGGTCATCGGCTGGTAAGATGGGATTTAAGGGCCCGAAAAAAGCCACCCCGTATGCCGCCACTACAATTGCCAAAGATCTGGCGGAAAAAGTCGGACCGTATGGTTTGAAAGATGTTAATGTGTTTATTCGTGGCATTGGTCCGGGACGAGAAGCGGCCGTACGCGGCCTGCATGCCGCCGGAATTAATGTGCTGGGTATTAAAGATATCACACCGGTTCCGCACAACGGTTGTCGTCAATCAGGACCGCGAAGAGTCTAGCGAGTAAGAACTAAGTAAATTAAGAACTAAGCCAAATCAGCCTTAGCTTAATTTACTTACTAGCTTAATTTACTGTATTTTTATGGCTCGTAATCTTAAACCAAAACATACCATGTGTCGCCGTTTGGGCGAAAAAGTATGCACCTCGCTCAAGTGTCCGGTAGTTAGGCGTCCCTATCCGGCCGGTGCGCATGGCCCGAAAGCTACTCGTATCAAGCGTTCGGAGTACGGCAAGCAATTATTGGAAAAGCAAAAAGCCAAAATCATTTATGGTATTTTGGAACGGCAATTTGCTCGCTATTTTCATGAAGCGGAAAAGAGTGAGGAGGCCACCGATCGCGCTTTGTTGCGTTTGCTCGAAATGCGTTTAGATAGCGTGGTGTATCTGGCCGGTTTTGCAAAAACACGTTGGCAGTCACGTCAGCTCACATCGCATGGTCATATTTTGGTGAATGGCCGTCGGACTGATATTCCTTCTTACGCGGTGCGATTAGGCGATGTAATTTCCGTGCGCCGTCCGGATAAGAAATTTTTTCAGTTGCTTAAAGAATCAGCCGCCACGCAAGCGATTCCGCGTTGGTTGGCAGTAGATGCCGGGGCGCTGTCAGCTAAAGTGGTAGATCGCCCCACCGATGAAGAATTACCACAAAATATCCAGTCAAAATTAATCGTTGAATTTTACTCAAAATAAAAAATAAGTACTAAGAACTAAGTAAATTAAGAACTAAGCCAAATCAGAATTAGCTTAATTTACTTACCAGCTTAATTTACTTAATTTACTGCATGCAAGTATGGACAATATTTCTCTGCCAAAAAAGTTTACAGTTACGCCGGCTGATAAAGAAAAACATCGGGCCAGCGTGGCCATTGAGCCATTGTTTCCGGGGTATGGCACCACGATGGGAAATGCTTTGCGGCGTATTTTATTGTCATCTTTGCCGGGTGGGGCGGTGAACGCTATCAAAATTAAAGGTGTGACACATGAATTTTCTACCGTACCGCATGTGCGTGAAGACGTGGTTGATATTATTTTGAATATGAAGCGATTGCGTTTGAAAGTATTTTCTGACCAGCCGGTGCAATTATCATTGCACGTGAAAGGTAAGCAAGAAGTAACCGGCGCGGATATTGCCAAAGAAGGCCAAGTGGAAGTAATCAATTCCGATTTGGTGTTGTTTCATACCACGGAAGATGCGGCTGATGTGGATATGACAATTTGGGCCGAGCGCGGTCGCGGCTATAAGCCGGTTGAGGCGCGCGAAAAAGGTGAAACCGAATTGGGAGTAATTGCCATTGATGCGCTGTATTCTCCGGTTTTGAATGTGGCCTGGCAGGTGGAAGATGTGCGCGTTGGTCAACGCACCGACTATGAACGCCTCGTGCTTGATATCACGACCGATGGCGTGGTATCTCCGGAAGAAGCTGTTAAAGAAGCGGCCAAAGTGTTGATTGATCATTTCACTTTTATTGGCTCGGGCGGCAAAGAACAAGCCCTACCGTTGGTAGCCGGAGAAGTTAAGTAAGCACCGTTCGTATCGTTCGTAAATTTCGTAGTTCGTACCTTATGCCCCGGATGAAGTATATCGCGGCCGAGGGTACGAACTACGAACAATACGAAATATACGAAACTAACCACAAGGTATGCGTCATCGTAAGAAAGGAAAAACATTAGATCGTAAACTTGATCCGCGGCGCGCTCTGTACAAAGGATTGGCGTTGTCGTTGATTTTATACGGTTCAATCGAAACGACCGAGGCAAAAGCTAAAGCGATTCGTCCGTTTATAGAACGCTTAGTCACGCACGGCAAAAAACAAACACTAGCGGCTCGTCGGTTATTGGTGGCGCGGTTGTCGTCAGAAATTGGCGCGAAAAAATTATATACCGAAATTGCCCCACGCTATGCGACGCGCGCGGGCGGCTATACTCGCATCACCAAAACCGGTTTCCGGGTTGGCGACGGCGGCAAAAAAGCGCGCATTGAATTCGTGTAATACTACGAATATACGAATGAGGTACGAATTTACGAATTTTAATCTGGGTTAGTGAATCTTAATTCGTAAATTCGTTTCAATTCGTATATTCGTAGTGATATATTTATGAAAATAATCGTTCGCAAAAGACACGAGATTGACGCCACCGGCAAACCGGTCGGACGTTTGGCTACGCAGATTGCCACGCTGTTGCGTGGTAAAAATAAACCCACGTTTGTACCCAATCAAGACGAAGGTGATTATGTGTTGGTCAAAAATGCCGAGAGCATGGTTTTCACCGGCAACAAAATGGAAGATAAAGAATATCATCGCTTCACCGGCTATCCGGGTGGTTTGATCACAACCAAAGCCAAAGATCTCTGGGCCAAAAAAGGACCGGAAGGAGTATTGCGTCACGCGGTACAATACATGTTGCCGAAAAATAAATTACAAAAGGGGATGATGAAGCGGCTGACGGTCGAGTAAAGTAAGAACTAAGTAAATTAAGAACTAAGCCAAATCAGAATTAGCTTAATTTACTTACTTTACTTATTAGCTTAATTTACTGATTACTATGGCTAAGAACATAAAAACAGTTATCAAGTTGCAAATTCCTGGCGGCAAAGCTAATCCAGCGCCACCGGTTGGGCCGGCTTTGGGTCAGCATGGTTTGAATATTCAGGATTTTTGCACGAAATTTAATGCCGCTACCAAAGACAAGAGTGGTGATATTGTGCCGGTTGAAATTACGGTATATGAAGATCGCACCTTTACCTTTATCATGAAGACACCGCCGGCGGCTGAATTGCTGAAGAAAGCGGCGGGGATCGAGAAAGGTTCCGGCAAGCCCAACCAAGATAAAGTGGGGAAAGTCACGAAAGCGCAAATTCGCGCCATTGCCGAAAAGAAAATGCCCGATTTGAACGCGCATGATATTGATGCCGCCATGAGAATTATCGAGGGAAGTGCGCGACAGATGGGAATTACGGTAGAATCATAGAAACATAGAAACATGGAAACATGGAATCATAGAAACATGGAAACACTGTAACATGGAAACAAAAAAACATGTTTCCATGTTTCTATGCTGAAGTGTTTCTATGATTCTATGGTGTAGTGTTGCGGTGATTTAGGATGTGGCAGGCCATGAGGCCGTATGACCACGTCGATCGTCAAGCTAGTCACTTGCCATCGGCGTGCCCCGCCGATGTTTATTTTTTTCCGCCACAGGCGGATTATCCTCTGGTTTAAAACCTAGTAAGCTAGGAAGCTAATAAGCTAAAAGCTATTAATATGCGCAGTAAACGTTATCAAGAATTGGCAAAAAAAATTGATCCGACTAAAAGCTATGATTTGGTTGAGGCAATAAAATTAGTAAAAGAAACTTCCACTGTTAAATTTGATGCCTCGGTTGAAGTGCATACGCGGTTGGGGATTGATCCCAAGCAGGGTGATCAATTAGTGCGTGGTACGGTTGTTTTGCCGCACGGCACCGGTAAATCAAAACGGGTGATCGTGTTCACCGAAACTAAAGCTGACGAAGCGCGCGCGGCCGGCGCGGATTTGGTTGGCGGCAAGGATTTAATTCAAGAAATCAAAACCAGCGGCAAGACGGATTTTGATATCGCGATTGCCGATCCGGCGATGATGAAAGATTTGGCCGTGATCGCGCGTGTGCTCGGCCCCCGCGGTTTGATGCCTTCGCCGAAAAATGAAACCGTTACAGATCAAATCGGTAAAGCCGTAACAGCCATGAAGGGCGGAAAAATTTCGTTTAAAAATGATGACACCGCCAATATTCACCAAGTAGTCGGAAAAGTTTCCTGGACCGAAGATGTACTTAAAGAAAATATCGAAGCGTTCCTCGATGCCTTAAAGCGCAACAAACCATCCGGAAGCAAAGGCGTTTACTTGGACAAAGTATACCTAACCTCCACCATGGGCCCCAGCGTCCGCATCGTGGTGTAAAATAAAATTTTGAAGTAGGTTAAAAGAGCCCGGGGTCGGGCCCTTTTTGTTTTTTCCCGCCCGTCCCTCGAGCCGATCGGGGGACTACGTGATGATAATTTTTCCTCCCTCTGTAATCAGGGGGAGGATTAAGGTGGGGGATTCCCCGCAGGGGGACGAGTTACCAGTTACGGTTTACCCGTCTCGACTCGGTCGATCCGAGGCGGACAGATTACGCCCCAACGCGTGTGTCCGCGCTCCGACATTGGTCGAAGATTGACACCACCCCCAAACCAATGCTATAAACAACCTAACTGTGTAGTAATCCAGAAAACTCTTTGAAAACCCATTAGGAGGGAATTCAAGATGACCGCCACAATGCAACTCGCTCCGGTAGTTCCATTGTTGTCCATGATCGTCAAACCCCCGCCCCCCGGCCTCCGTTTCGACAAGCGCAAGGACGGTTGGGAGCCGGTCAAGGGAGTTGACCTCCCGCCGCTCGACAGCGAGTTCACGATCGAGCTGGTTGAATTTCTCAAGGGCAAGGAGGAATTCGTTAGCGGGGCGGTGATGTGTAAGCGCGCCATCAAGCTTGGCAACTGTGCCGACCAACGCCACGCCGAGCGTATGCTCGAGAACACCGAGGATATTCCGATCGAATTTAGGGATTTTTGTTTGGTGTTCCCCGAAACCAGTTGGTTGACTCCGCACGGCCGCCTCTGCGTCCCCAACCTCTTCTGTCACGACATCATATGGAGCTTCGGCTTCGGCTGGCTCAACAAGGGCGGCTGGGGCTCGTATTGTCGTCTCGTCCGCCTCCGCCAGCATCGGTAGAAATCTGACGCACCGGAACCCTGCATCCCCCCCGTTTGGTCGACTGCGAGTCGGCCGGACGGGGGTTCTTTTTTTGTCTTTTCCCCATTTGAACTCACTGGCTGGACGTGGTAAGATTTGTACGAGCTTTCTAGCTTATAGCTTCCTAGCTTACTAGGAAAAGCTTGTTTAAAACATCTAAAAAGCTAGAAAGCTAATCAGCTAGTAAGCTAGTAAGCTAATAATTTCCACATGATTCTTTCCGACCAGGACATTCGTAAGTATATTGAGGAGCGGATTATTGTGATTGATCCGTATCCGGATTGGGATGTTCAGCTCGGGCCGGCCAGTTTGGATTTTCATTTGGGTAATGAGTTTAAATTATTTGATACTTCAGCACACCCATACATTGATCCGCGTCAGAAAGAAATTTTGGATAACTTGCATCGCACGGTAATTATTGAAGACGACAGACCATTTATTGTTCATCCCGGTGAATTAATTTTAGCTACGGTCAAAGAATGGATGACACTGCCGAATGATTTAATCGGGCGGTTGGAAGGTCGGTCAAGTTTAGCGCGGCTCGGCGTGGTAGTGCACTCAACGGCCGCGCGGTTTGATCCGGGCTGGGATGGGCGACCGGTATTAGAGCTCGGGAACCTCGGCCGTATGCCGGTGGCGTTGTATCCGGGCATGCGCATTTGTTCGTTCACGTTTGAAAAATTATCTTCGCCGGCCACGCGTGCCTACGCCAAAGATCCAACGCGCAAGTATGGCAAACAAACCGGCGTCGAGGGCAGTCATTTAGATGAAGACCTGTAATAGTCACTACGAATATACGAATTGAGACGAATTTACGAATGGAAGCAGATTAATGTAGATTTCAACCAGAGGATGATCGTCCTCGGGACGAATAATTCGTAAATTCGTACTTAATTAGTACATTCGTAGTAATTATATGAATTTGCTGATTAAAAAAATGCATGCGGATGGAATCGCGCCACAGTATATTCACGCGGGTGATGCGGGTATGAATTTGTTTTCGCGGGAGACGAAAACATTGGGAGTCGGTGAGCGCGCGGTGTTTGGGGTTGGCTATGCTTTTGAAATTCCCGACGGGTTTGTCGGTTTGATTTGGGATCGGAGCGGGTTATCCAACAAACAAGGATTAAAATTATTGGGCGGCGTGATTGACGCTGGTTATCGTGGTGAAGTGGGTGTAGGTTTGGTGAACCTAGGTCAAGAATTGTACACCGTTACGGCCGGCGACAAGATTGCGCAAATGTTAATTCAACCGGTTGCCAGCCCAACCCTTGAAGAAGTCGCCGAGCTTTCAGAAACCACTCGCGGCGCGGGTGGATTTGGGAGCACGGGAAGATAAAATTCCAAACCACAAATTCCAAATTACAAACAATTTCTAAACTCTAAATCCCAATACCTAAACCCGTTTCGAATTTAGAAAATTAGAATTTGTAATTTGTTTGTAATTTGGTGCTTGTAATTTGGAATTTTATAATTATGCAGCAGTATCTTTCATTAGTCCAGGAAATTCTTGATAATGGCGAGCGCAAAGACGACCGTACGGGCGTGGGCACAATCTCAATTTTTGGTACGCAGAGGAAATATGATTTGCGCGAGGGGTTTCCCATGTTAACGACCAAAAAAGTTCGTTTTGATGCGATTGTACACGAGCTGTTGTGGTTTTTGCGTGGCGCTACGAATATTAATGAGGGATTAAAAGAACACACGCCGATTTGGGATGCCTGGGCAAAACCGGATGGCGATTTGGGCCCGATCTATGGCTATCAGTGGCGCAAGTGGGAAAAGTTTACGCTGGATCCGGCCACCGGGCAGTACCGAAAATCACACATTGATCAAATCCAAGAAGCACTCGACACCATTAAAACCAATCCTAATTCGCGCCGCATTATTGTGAGTCCATGGAATGTAGCGGATATCGATCGCATGGCTTTGCCGCCATGTCACGCGTTTTTTCAATTTTATGTGGTGAATGGCCGACTGGATTGTCAGTTGTATCAACGCAGTGCGGATGTGGCGCTCGGAGTGCCATATAATATTGCCAGTTACGCGACTTTAATGCACATGATCGCGCAAGAGACAGGACTCAAAGCCGGTATTTTTACGCACACTATGGGCGACACGCATATTTATTTGAATCATCTGGATGGAATTAAAGAACAACTCACGCGCGCTCCGTTTGAGTTACCAAAACTTACACTCGCAAAAAAACCATTTTGGGATTTGAAATTTGAAGATTTTAGGTTGGAAAATTATCAATATCATCCGTTTATTAAATTTCAAGTGGCCGTATAATGTTTTCCATTATTGTCGCCCAGGATAAAGAGCGCGGGATAGGAAAAAACGGAACAATTCCGTGGCGGCTTTCGGCTGATTTTAAATATTTGCATCAAGTAACGACACGGGTGGTTGATTCGAAAAAAATGAATGCCTTGGTGATGGGGCGTAAGACCTGGGAATCAATTCCACCCGAACGACGCCCACTGGCCAAACGATTGAGCGCGGTGATTACCAGTCGCGCCGATATCGGCGCGCCGAGCGAAGTGTTACTGTTTACATCGTTAGCAGAAGCCGTAACGGTTTTGGAACGACGGCCAGAGATTGAAACCATTTTTGTGTTCGGTGGCGAGCAACTTTTTCAAGAAGCAATAGTCCGACCGGATTGCGCGATATTGTATGTTACCGAAATAGATCAATCCTTCGCTTGTGATACTTTTTTTCCGGAAATTCCGCCGGAGTTTAACATCACCGAACAATCCGATTGGATGCAGGAGGGGGAGATTAAGTATAGATTTTTGACCTATGGGAAGTTTCATTGAAATCAACGACACGCTTCAACTCACGACGGAACAGGGATTTCCGGCAGAGTTAGTTTTGGAAAAACATGTGCTTAAACCGTTTACGGCCGAGGATTTTGCCGGTCGCGTGTTTGAATTCCACGATAAACCGAATATGAGAGTGTACCAACCGTCCCCGACACGGGTATTTTTGGTGCATAACATTAACGAGCGGTGGTTATATTGGGGACACGCGCGAGTCATCGAACAGACGATTCACGCTGACACCAAAATCACCTCGGGAAAATTTATTATCACCAAAATTTATCCACCCGACTATCAACGCGAAGCCAGTAAACATGAACCCAGCTCCGGCAAAGAATTTTTTCCTACCGCACCTACTGAAGCTAAAAGCTATTGAATCTATGCTCGGCAAATTTATTGTTATCTACGGCGTGAACAATTTGGGCAAGACCACGCAAGCTAAACGCTTGGTAAAAGAGTTGCGTCGGCGCGGCAAGTTGGCCGAGTATATTAAATTTCCCAAATATGATATTATTCCGTCAGGGCCGATGGCGGATCGTTTTTTGCGTGGCGGAAATCCGGATCACTTTTCCGCGCGGGAAATTCAAATTATTACCGCTTTGAATCGCACGCAATGTATTCCGTTGATTGAGCAGCGTTTGCAAGCAGGTGTTTGGATTATTTCCGAAGATTACACCGGCACGGGTGTTGGTTGGGGAGTGGCGCACGGCGTTCCGAAAGAATTTTTGGAAGAAGTAAATTCTCATTTGCTCAAAGAAGACATGGCATTTTTGCTAGATGGCCAACGTTTTATGGATAGCATTGAAGAAGCACATAAATTTGAAAAAGATTTAGCGCTGGTTGAACACGCTCGGGCTATATTTAAGGATTTGGCGCGTGAGTATAGTTGGAAAACGGTAAACGCGAATCGTAGTGAAGAGGAAGTGTTTACGGAAATTTGGGATTATATTGAAGAAAACGCGGGAGTGAAATTATAAAACAGTAACTCGTAATCCGTAATCTGTAACTTGTAATAATAAAGCATGTTTGAGCGAATGCGAGAACTTATGTACAAGTTACTGATTACTTTTATATGAACCTAGAAACCATCATTGGTCTAGAAATTCATGTTCAGCTTAAGACGCAGAGTAAGATGTTTTGCGGTTGTCCGAATGCGGAAATGACCGAGCCGAATACGGCGATTTGTCCGATTTGTTTGGCGCATCCGGGGACTTTGCCAGCGTTGAATCGGGAGGCGTTGCGATTGGCGTTCCGCGCGGCTGTGGCTTTGAATTGCGTCATTACGGAAGAAATAAAATTTGATCGCAAAAATTATTTTTATCCGGATTTGCCCAAGGGCTATCAGATTTCACAATATGATCAACCGATCGGGCGTGATGGTTGGTTTGCCATTGGCAATTTTGATAATCCGAAACGCGTGCGTATTGAGCGAGTACATATGGAAGAAGATGCCGGTAAGCTCGTGCACGCGCCGAGCTTCGCGGACACACGCGGACTGGACGCGGCCGGTCGCGGACAGAACCCCGAAGACAACAAACAAGTTTCGTTGGTTGATTTTAATCGGGCGGGGGTGCCGCTGATTGAAATCGTAACCCGGCCGGATTTGCGCTCGCCGGCCGAGGCCAAAGAATTTTTACAAGAGTTGCGCGGACTGATGCGCGCGATTGGAGTGTCGTATGCCGACATGGAAAAAGGGCATTTGCGTTGTGATGCCAATATTTCCTTACGGATGATTGGTGATGAAAAATTATATGCGAAAACAGAATTAAAAAATATCAACTCATTCCGTTTTGTTGAACGCGCGCTTGAGTATGAAATAAAACGACAGACCGCTCTATGGGAAGATGGTACTCCGCCCCAGCAAATCACCACCCGCGGCTGGAATGAAACGAGTGGTGCCACCATTGAACAGCGTATCAAAGAAGGCGAAGCGGATTATCGATATTTTCCCGAGCCGGATATTCCGCCGCTGGTATTGAATGCCCAAACCGGTTTTGATGTAAAAGTGGAAATGGGGAGCTTGCCCGAAGCGCCACGGACAGCGCGGCAACGGCTGGTCAGTGAATATGGCATTAGTCCCAATGATGCGCGTATTTTAGTTGAAACGATTGGGGTAAAGCAATTCTTTGAAGAAGCGACCTCGGAGTTGCAAGCCGAATTACGGGAGAGCGCAGATACCGGCGGGCAATTGGTGTCTAAATGGTTGGTGCAAAAATTATTACCCATGATGACCGAGCGTAAATTAAGTTTGACAGATTTAGCTATGACGCCGGCTAAATTTGCTGAATTATTAGTTATTATCGGTCGCGGTCAAGTCAGTGCGACGAACGCTTTAGTTATTTTGCGTCAGATGGTCGAACGCGGCGGTGACCCGAGTGAAATTTTGGAATCGGCTGGTTGGGCACAGACCAATGGGGATAATGATTTGCTAGCGGTGGTGCAAAATGTTATCAATAGTAACAGTGATATTGTGGAGCGCTATCAAGCTGGTAAAATAGCGGTATTGCAGGTTTTGATTGGTAATGTTATAAAGCAAAGTAAGGGTACGTTTAATCCGCAAGAGGTCAGGCGGGTTTTAGAAAAAGTGTTAAAAAAATAAAGATAAGCTTATGTTTGAAGCCATGTCATCTGGTAAGTCAGGGGCGGAAACAACCAAGTGGGCGAAGGAGCGAGCCATATTCGCCGCTCAACAAAAATTTGAAAGCGTGTTTGGTAAGTTGTTAAGTGAATATAATTTGACACCAGGCGAGCAAAAAGGAGTTATGGAAGTATTGGGGTTTGATCCTAATAAGGAGGACACTTGGGGAGTTATTGAACAGTGGAATGTTAATAAACAAGGTCGAGCGGTTCAAGATACAGCCAAGGCCTTAGCCAGCAGTCGAGACGAGCAAGCGACCGATTTGGCGGCATAATATGTTACAACAAAAAATTGTGGAAGACATGAAGCTGGCCATGAAGGACCGGGATGCCAGGCGCGTTGGTACTTTACGTTTGTTGGTGGCGGCTTTGCGGAATGAAGAAATTGCCAAAATGAAAAAGGGCGAAGGGTTGACGGACGATGAAGCGATCGCCGTAATTAGTCGCGAAGTAAAAAAGCGGCGTGATTCCATCGAACAATATGGTGCGGCCGGACGAGCAGATTTAGTGACGCAGGAGCAAGCAGAATTGGATATTTTATCAAGCTATCTGCCAGCGCAAATGGGCGAAGACGAGGTGCGCACGATTGTGGCAGCGACGATTGCGGAAGTTGGCGCCACCAGCACGAAAGATATCGGGCAAGTGATGAAAGCATTAATGCCAAAAGTTAAAGGCAAAGCGGATGGGGGAATGGTGAATAAGATTGTGAAAGAAAAATTAGGCGCGTAAAATAAATTTTAAAAAGAGTCCGGAGTCGGGCTCTTTTTATTTTATCAGCCCGTCCCGCGAGCGTCTCGCCAAGTATTCCTCCGGGACAGCTATTAGTCCACTCGCCGCTCGCGGGATTAAGTGAAGGAAAAAAGTTTCCTCCCTCTGTAATCAGGGGGAGGATTAAGGTGGGGGGGATTAAATTTTCTTTTTTTAGGGGAGAGGTTAGGATAGGGTGGATGTTAGAAACTTTTTAATTTCCTCCTCCGCTTCTTTTTGTGTTTCAATCCATTTGATGCGTTTGTCTTTTCGAAACCAGGTCATTTGGCGGCGGGCAAACGCGTGCTGGGTAAATTTGGCTTTGGTTTTTGCCTCGGCCAGCGTTATTTTATGCTCAATATAATCAAGCACCGGCTGATAGATTAACCCATGAAACGGCGTTGGTTCCGAGCCATAGATTTTTAGCAGGTGTTTAACTTCAGCCACCAAGCCATGGGCAAACATGGTTTCGGTGCGTTCGTCAATGCGTTGATATAGTTCTGCCCGCGGCACGCTTAAACCCAATTGCAGCGTGTTGAAAAACGGTTTGCCTTGGCGTTGTAAACTACTGAAGGGCAAGCCGCTGGCGTAAATCACTTCTAGCGCCCGGATGACACGCCGCGGATTTTTTGGTTGCACGGTTTTTTTTGCGCCCGGATCTTTTTGGATTAGTTCTTTCCATAAACTGGCTAAACCTTGGTTGATCAGCCGGGCTTCTAGTTCGTGCCGAATCTCTGGTTGGGGCGGGACACGGGGAATTTCCAGATTATCCACGATGGCTTTGATGTATAAACCGGTGCCGCCGACTAAAAACGGTAATTTACCATGCTCGTTGATGGCAAAAATTGTTGGCACGGCCAGTTGTTTGTAGGCCTGTACGGAAAATAGTTCAGTTGGTTTAGTAATTTGAAAAAGATGATGGGCAATGCCGCCGTGCATTTTTAAATTCGTTTCCGGCGGCGCGTCCCACACCGGACAGGCCGTGCCGATTGTCATGTCAGCATAGCTGGTGCGCGAATCGGCATTAACAATCTCGCCGTTAAATTTTTGCGCTAAGGCAACCGCCAGCGAGCTCTTACCAGACGCAGTTGGACCAAGTACAACCACGAGCGGAGGTAGTTTAAGTTGAGAAGACATGGCATGCTCAATACTTTCATACGTTAACGTATGAAAGTATTTGAATCATGGTTTAGGTAAGCGGCGTAGTGTTTTTGGTGTACCCTGATAGGCGCGGGTAATTTGCATACGTTTAAGTTGGCCGGCCAAGGTGCCGCCTTTGGTTATGCCTTTTGTACGTTTTTTCTTTTTACGTTCGCGTTTTTCCGCGCGGAGTTTTTTCATTGTGGTTTTTTAGCTTGTTGTTCCTGCCATGTTTTAATTGCGCGCTCGGCCGCGTCGTCCATTTTTTTCTGTTCGGCGGCGGTGGGTGGCGGCGGCACAGCCATGTTGATTGTCGGTCGACGACTTTCGATCCATTCGAGACGTTTCAATATAGCATCGCTTACGCTAGCTTGTTTTTTACAATCCGGCTCACATAGTATGGCAGTACCACCGGCGTTAAGACATGATTGCATGCAGGTTAAGAAACGCTTTTCCTGTTCAGTTTTATCTGACTCGACTGTATTGTCTGGAGTAGTCGGAGCAACCTTATTTATCAATACTTTAATTTGTGCCAACACATCCTGGTTTAAATAATTTTGAATTTGTGGGGTGTTGTTTTTGGTGGTCGGATCGTTGGCTAGTTTATTTTTTAGCGCGGTTACCAATACTTCTTGTTTAGTGATAGCTAATGTCAAATAATCTTTTATTTCAGCGCGGGCCGTATCAGATAATCCGTTCGAGCGTTTGGCCGTTTGGGCGATCGTCTCGGTATAATTTTTGAGCGCGCGTTCCAGCACTTTATTATCGGCTTTATCGCCAGTTTGATCGACAAATTGTTTAGTGGCAATAATTTGTGCTTGGGCAAGATCGAGTCGGCGTTGAATATTTTTTATAGGATCAACCGTAAAAAATATGCGTACATTGGCCCAGAAATTTTTGATGCCATACCACGGACTGTCGGGTAGAGTGACGGTTGTCGTGGTAGCTGGTTGGTCGGCAGTTGCTCCTGTTTCGGCGGCCTGAACCGGGAGCAGGAACAGCACAAAAACAAACAACCACAGACCGAGGAACAATAATTTGTAGTTCATAGCGTCGGGTGATTTTTTTAGAGTGCCCTCTCGGATATTTTTTGTTTCAGGATGGTGAGAAATTCGGGGCGGGGGAGTTGGTATTGGGTTGGTTTGCCGTGTTCACGGATGGTAATGTCCGCACCACCGGCTTCTTTGGCACCGAACACCAGCATGAACGGAATTTTTTGCTTCTCGGCGTGGCGGATTTTTTTGCCGATGGATTCATGCGAATCATCCAGTTCAACCCGCACGTCGATCGCCGCTAACTCGGCTACTAGAGTTTGCGCCGCCGGCACATATTCATCGCTCACGCTCGCGACCATGACTTGCACCGGCGCGAGCCACACCGGAAACGCGCCGGCGAAGTGTTCGATGATGATCGACAGGAATCGTTCAATTGAACCCATAATGGCGGCATGAATCATTACCACGCGTTCTTTCTCGCCTTTTTCATTGACACAAGTCAGATCAAAACGTTCCGGCATGTTCATATCGAGCTGAATAGTAGCCACCTGCCATTCGCGACCAAGAGAATCTTTGGCTAGGAAATCAATTTTTGGTCCATAGAAAGCCGCTTCGCCGACCGCTTCCGTCGTTTCGGCGTTTTTTGTTTTAATGACCGCGCGTAATTGATTTTCGGCTGTTTGCCAACGGTCGTGTGTGCCAAGATATTTTGTCATGTTTTCCGGATCATGTAGTGATAGGCGGATGTTAAGAGAAAAACCAAATACGCCGTAGAATGTATTTATTATTTCCCACACTTTCGTAATTTCTTCGCTCACTTGATTGTCTCGACAAAATACATGGGCATCGTCTTGAGTGAAGCCGCGCACGCGCGACAGTCCCGACAGTTCGCCGGTTTGCTCGTCACGATAGCAGGTGGTGGTGTTGGCGTAGCGTTGGGGAAGTTCACGATAGCTATGCGGTCGGCGATTATAAATTTGCGTGTGATGCGGACAGTTCATCGGTTTCATGGCAAATTCATGTCCTTCGCGGGTGGTAATGCGAAAAAGTTCATCTTTGAATTTATCCCAATGACCGCTGGTTTCGTAGAGTTCTTTTTTGGTGATATGGGGGATTTCCACTTTTTGATAACCATATTTTTGGCGTAACTCCCAAACAAAATTATCTAGTAAGGTTCGTAACAAAGTTCCTTTTGGTGTCCACAACGGTAAACCACCGCCCACTAAATCGGAGAAAGTAAAAAGATCCAATTCCGGCCCGAGTTTTTTGTGGTCGCGGCGTAATGCTTCGGCGCGCATTTTTAGATAGGCGTCGAGTTCTGGCTCGGTGGCAAAACACAAACCGTAAACGCGTTGGAGTTGCGGATTGGTTTGGTCGCCCCGCCAGTAGGCGCCGGAAATTTTGTCCAGTGTGAACGCGCCGACTTCTTTGGTGTTGGCTAGGTGCGGGCCGCGGCAGAGATCCACGAAATCGCCGGTCCAATACACCGACGCGATTTTTTTGTTTTTCGGATCAATGTCTTGTTGTTCTTCAGGATTTACTTTGGTCGTGCCTTTGGTTTGCAACGCGGTCAATAATTCAACTTTGAAATCCTGCCGGCGGTCTTGAAAAAATTTTATGGCGTCGGGGATGTTCATTTCTTCGCGACGCATGGCTTCGCCGCGATTGATTATTTTGTGCATGGCTTTCTCGATTTTTTTCAAGTCAGCCGGTTGCAACGGTTGCGAGAGGAGGATGTCATAATAAAAACCGTTTTCAATAACCGGACCAACACCCAGTTTGGCGTCGGGATAGAGCTGCAGGACGGCGGCGGCTAAAACGTGCGCGGCGGTGTGGCGCATGGCGTGGAGATGGTCGGCGGAGGAGTGTGACATAAAATTTATTCCTTGAGCTTCCGTCGCGGATCGGCCGCGCCGAGACGGATGTCGAAGGGTTTGTAATCACTAAAGATACGAGCATTTTAATACTTTTTCATCCGCGAGTAAAGCGGGTTATGCGCTGTTGACTTTATAAAATTAGTATGATATGGTGTTTTTAAGAGTTTCCAACCTGTTGAATTGGAGGGAGCAAGTCATGAGAAAGATAATCAGCCTCGTTCTCGTTTCGCTGTCCGTCGTGTTGGGTTGTGTTGACAAGGCCGTTCCTACCACGACCACCCAACTTCCTGTGATGGTGGTGAAGAAGAGCACCACGCCACCCGTTCTGGTGTACGACAAGCAAAAAGACGGTTGGGAGGGAGTCGAAGGCACGGATTTTTCTGCCCTTGCCGGCGAGGAAACCGTTGAGTTCGCGACGTTCCTCGAAAGTGACGAGCGGTATGTCAACGGAACAGTAATGCTCGAGCGCGCAAAGGCACTGGGCTATCGTGCTGATCAACGCCATGCCGAGCAGATGTTGGCGCAACAGGCCGACATCCCCGTCGAATACCGGGAGTTTTACTTGGTATTTCCCGGCACTATCTGGCGGGGCCCGCGCGGCCGCCTCTACGCCCCGTTCCTCTATTGGGGCGGCGATGCGTGGTATCTCGACTTCCGCTGGCTCGAGGGCGGCTGGCGCTCGCACTGTCGGGTCGTCCGCCTCCGCAGGTAGCTTCAAATCTGGGTTCTCGAGATTCTGAACCTTTCCGGAATCCTTGAACTCTGGAACCCTGTACACGGAGAAAGCAAACGCCCCGTGATCTGTTCGTGATCACGGGGCGTAATTTATTTTAGGCACGGTGTTTTATACTAGTTCTTCTAATTTTTGTAATTCTTGATCACCGACTGGAATGTGGTGACGGAGGAAAGCAATGAGTTCGTGTTTAAATTTTTTTTCACGCTCCGTGCGTTCGTTGATACGGCGACCAATTTCTGCACCAAGATCAGCTAGCTTGTTATCAAGGTATTCTTTGGTAACAAAATTTGTTTCCACTCGATTTTGAAATCTTTGATTTTCTTGTTTAAAAGAATCAAATTCGCTTCGCATGACCATGTTATCCTTCAGGAAATCCATGATTTCATTTGTCGTGACCGTATCGTTTGTTTCAGACATAAAAAAGTTCAAATTTATTGATGGATATATTGTAGCAAAGTTAGGATAGAAAACAAAAAATCTAGCGGTGGATAATTATAAGTGTAAGCTATTTTTGGCACATACCGCACCAGTGGGTGCCGCGGCCGACAAGTTTTTTCTTTTGGATCTGGCTGGTTTTGCAGTGCCGGCAGGCTTGGTCATGACGGCCGTATACTTTTAGGTGTTGCAGGAAATTGCCGCCGTGGCCGTGGCCGTCGACGAACGAACTGAAGGTTGTGCCGCGGTACTTAACCGCTTTGGCGAGAATTTTTTTAATGCTGGCGAATAGTTTTTTTATTTCCGCTGGGGTTAATGTGTAAGCGCGGCGGTTTGGTTTTATCTTTGCGTTAAAACAAATTTCGTCAGCGTAGATGTTGCCGATGCCGGCAACGAGTTTTTGGTTCAAGAGCACGGCTTTGAGTGATGTAGTGCGTTTACGAAGTGACTTGTGAAGGTGATCAATGGTGAAATGAGGAGAAAGCGCATCAATGCCAAAACGGTTGCGGATGATTTCTTTTTGTTCGGCCGCGGACACGACTTTCAAGTAGCCGAATTTACGCATATCGTTGAACACCAATTGCGAGCCGTCGTGAAAGGTGAGCGTGATCCAATTATATTTAGGGGAGACGATCGGGCTGGTTTGCTTCAAACTGTGGCCGCCGAATACCAAACTATTACCAAGGCGATATACCAGTTGGCCGGTCATTTTTAAATGGATTAACAACCAGGCATTGTCCCGAGCCAACTTGAACATTAATAATTTTCCGACGCGTTTTATTCCCACGAACGAATTATTTTTAAGCGCCGTCACAAAAAAATCCACCGGCTGTTTTATCGGTGTTTTGTCTTTAATGGTAAGGTGGGTGACGGCTTTATGTAGAATTGATTTAACCAAATCCCGCCGGATTGTTTCGACCTCCGGTAATTCAGGCATAGCCAGCAATATTAGTTGATGGGCGGCGTTTGTTTCCTGGCTAAACTGTACGCGCCGGGGCCGGTCATAGTGATGCCAATTAAAGCGAGCAACAAGACAAGTTCAAATTCAAAGCCGCCGACAAACCCTTTATCAAGTTGCACCAGATAAATGGCAAACAGCATATCGAGCGCCAACAGCCAGCCGCTCCAACGTGTCAAGATACCCAAAAGCAGGGAAAGACCGCCGAAAAATTCTAGCGCGGTAACTCCATACACGAACGGTATGGATAGGTTGATCGTTGCAAAAAAATCAATGGTAGCGGCGAGGTGCGTGAATTTCAACCAGCCGTGCGCAATAAATACAACGCCGAGCGCCACCCGAATCAAAAACAAACCACGCTCGCGCGCGCTGGTTGGTTGGTCGGCAATGTCAAATTCTGTTTCTATATTAGGCATAGAATGGTAGATTGGCCAGCGTTTGTATCAAGTGATGCAGTATTCTTGAATTAGTCTGAACACATTTTTCCGGAAAATTTCCCCCGCGAAAATTCGGAAAGGCGGCGCTCGCCTCGACTCGCCGTCTCGGCGAGGCCGGGGAGCAGCACCGCTGACAATTTCAAGTTTTTCTTTGGCAGCAAATTATTCTGATTTTTCTTTTTGTTTTCGAATTCGGTCTTTGAATTCAAGTACTTTCAACTCAACTTGTGCCTTTAGCCACGATGCAAAATTAAAAAGGGGAATTTCTTTAAGCCGTTCTACATACTCTAATGCCTCCTCATAATCTTCCGCCTTAATATGTTCATCGAGGGATTTATTTAACCAACTTCTCACGTCATTATATTTTTTCAATTCTTCCCAACCCAAATGTCTCATTTCTCCCTGAAAATCTTTGAGCAATTCACCATATTGAAGACGCGCTTCAGTCTCTTCTCTTGCGCGCTCTTTAACTTGAGAAGCTTCTTTAAGAGCTTCAGGTTCGCTCAATGGTTTCTGTTTGGCGCGTCGCAGATAAGTTTTTTTGTAATCTTCCGCTTTCTGTATTCCTGTAGGGATTGGACCCTCGTCCCAATCTTTTGCTTTCTGGACTTCGGTTTCATTAAATTCAGTCTCATCAAGACCCCTGATCATCTCTTGAACATAATCGTTAAATCTTTGCTCGTTCCATTCCAAGTATGTTCTAAAGCGTCTTTTATACCTTTCCTTAATCGCCTGAATTTTTTCTTCATCAAATCTCATTTCTTCTTTTCTGAAACGTTCTATTTCTTTATGTCGTTCCCCTATGTCGTGTAATTTTCTCAAAACTTCTGGCTCTTTCTTCCATGCTTCCTCTCTTGCTATTTTTTCCTTAATTGTTTCATCTAAACTATTCGCGTAATCGTTTAACAGTTCTAAATGTTCTTCTTCCAATTTTCTTAAATGTTCACGATATTCATCAGAATGAATAAAATCATAACGAGCCTGGGTTTCGCTTTTTCTACGAATAGATTCGTCGCGGTAAGGTTTTTCCGCGTAAGCCATCCCCTCGGCCAACTCCGGATCGTTTATCCGTTCTTTGTCGTTCTCTTCCGACTTAAATTGTTCTGGAGATTTAGGCATAAAATTATGATTAAAAAATTTTCTTCCCCCAAAATTAAAATATGGTTCGAGCCGATACTTCGACAAGCTCAGTACAAGTTGTTTTTCTCCGGGTTCTTTTGCGGTTTTGAGCGGTGCTGCTCCCCCGCGAAAATTCGGAAAAGCGGCGAAGTCGCACCGCTGACAATTTCAAGTTTTTCTTTGGCGGCATTCGGATTCTAAAAAATTTATTTCGGTGCAGGAATAGGTCGATCTGCACCCGAAAAAGTTTGACCCTTATTTG
>CAZBFB010000059.1:0-7298 GCA_964491085.1 uncultured Gammaproteobacteria bacterium
AGTATGAAAGTAAATGGAATTACAGTTCTAATTTTTGTTTGGCAAACCCGAATAATTTTCCGTCGATTAATTCTAATCGAATATCTTGCATACAACCTTTAATAGTTTACTTCGATACTTAGAAATATCGAAGTGAACTATTAAGATAATTTTTGTAGCCACTGTTTCAATAGTTCTTTTATTTCTGCTAAATGCGCTGGGTCTATGAAGGTGTGCGGTGCGTTTTTGATGATGTGCAATTCTTTAAAACCGGGTAACGCTTCGTACAAAATCTTTTGATGTGCCAACGGCGTGAAATCATCTTGATCACCAACCATCATAAGAACCGGCATAACAAGCTGGTGTGCATCTGGTAGTAGATCGTATTTCATTCTATCTTCCATATGCGACCATTTTAATTTTTTGATCTTACCCGTTGAACTTGTTTCCGTGCGCCAACCGGTTTTTTTCCAATCTTGTAATTCACCCTTGCTTGTCTTAGTTTCGGCACTTAATTTTCCGGAGACAACGGTAGAAATTGGCGCAAGCGCTTTTACTTGTTCGGGGTACTTTTCTGCGAATAGAGCCACACAAATTCCGCCCAAACTATGTCCCGCTAACACAAACGGTTCTTGATACCACTCTTGCGTTGTTGCCCAAGCAATTACGTCTTCTAAGTCCTCATAATAATTAGTCGTAGTGGCATCTTCATAACTTCCATCACTTTCACCAAACGTATTTGTGGTATCAAAACGCACAACCGTATAACCATTCTCCCGAAACACATCTGCCATGGCTTGAATTTGCAGTTGCTCTTTAAAGCCACTCAATCCGTGCATAACAAAAGCCAGTCCCGTTTGCGGTTTTGTTTCTTCAACCAAAACTATCACGTTTTGCCCTTTTCGATTTTTAATAAATTCTTTTTGCACAGCAGCTATTTGCATTCGATGATTATACCAAATCACGCCCCATGACACTTCTTATACTTTTTTCCACTGCCGCAGGGGCACGGGTCGTTACGGCCGATTTTTTCGCCCGTGGCGTCGCGTTCTTTTTCGGGGATAGCATCACCGGCGCGTTGGGTTTGTTGATCGGCGAAAGCGGTAGCAACATTACTTGAACTGCGCTCCATGGTTTTGGCCGGGCCGGAGATGGAAATATTGTGCGGAATGTCGTTACCCGCCGGAACCAATTCGGCCGCTTGAGCGGTTTTAAAAATACTCATGACCACATACTTACGAATGCTCTGCAATAATTCGTTGAACATACTATAGCCCTCGCGTTGGTACTCAACCAACGGATCACGTTGGCCGTAGCCCTGTAAACCGATGCCGGTGCGCAGATATTGCATGGCTTCCAAATGTTCTATCCAGAGTGAATCAATCGCGCGCAAGAGCACTTGCTTTTCGATTTCCGCCACCGGTCGCGGATGCGCGTTCCCGTGTTCTGACAACGTTTTAGCGATCGTCGCTTCAACACCGTCGTAGACCGCTTTGGCTTGAGTCAATAAAAACTGCACGAGGGCGGTACGCGCGGCGGCCACACTTTCTTTGTCAGCCGCGGCGGCGCGAATGTGATCAAGCGATTGTTCTTCGTGCGCCGGAATGGAAAAAATCGTCCGCGCGGTTTCTAAAATTGGTTTAATTTCCCAACCACTTGGCTCACCCTCTTGCGTATGAAACAAAACCACCTGCTCTAACTCTTCTTCAATCATGGTTTCAATCAACCCGCGCAACGCCGGTGTTTCCGGTTTTTGTGTAGCCACTAAAATATCGCGGCGCTTGCGATAAATCACTTCGCGATGTTTGTTGAGCACGTCATCATATTGCAATAAATGTTTGCGAGTATCAAAATGGTGCCCTTCCACTTTTTTTTGCGCTTGTTCAAGCGAGCGGCCAACCATGGTATGTTCGATCGGCATGTCATCCGGCACGCCCATGCGCTCCATCAATCCTTTCAGACGATCAGAACCAAAAATGCGCAACAGATCATCTTCCAGCGATACCATAAACAAACTCTCACCCGGATCGCCTTGACGACCGGAGCGACCGCGCAACTGATTGTCAATCCGGCGCGATTCGTGGCGCTCGGTGCCGAGCACAAACAATCCACCAAGCACTTTCACCGCTGCTTGCTCGGTGGGATCGGGTGGATTGCCGCCCAGAATAATATCCACCCCGCGACCGGCCATGTTGGTGGCCACCATAATGGCGCCGCGTCGCCCGGCTTGGGCGATGATTTGCGCTTCACGTTCATGATTCTTAGCATTCAACACTTCGGCTTTTAATCCAGCCGTGGCCAATGCTTGCGCTAGACGTTCATTTTTTTCAATCGAAATGGTACCGATTAAAATCGGCTGGCCTTTGGCTTGTCGTGCTTTTACTTCTTGCACGATGGCTTGCAGTTTTCCCGCTTCGGTTTTGTAGACACGGTCGGTCAAATCATGGCGCTGATTGGGTTTGTTGGTCGGAATGACAGCCACATCCAGATTGTAAATTTTCTGGAACTCTTCTTTTTCCGTGGCCGCGGTACCAGTCATGCCCGCCAGTTTGTCATACATGCGGAATAAGTTTTGAAACGTGATTGTGGCCAGCGTTAAACTTTCGCGCTGAACCTTAACGCCCTCTTTGGCTTCAATCGCCTGGTGCAATCCTTCGGAATAGCGCCGCCCGGGCATCAAGCGACCGGTGAATTCATCAACAATAATTATTTCACCCTCCTTGTTCACATAATCACGATCGCGTTGATACAACACTTCCGCCCGCAAGGCCTGCTCGATGTGATGCACCATACGCACACCCGCTTCGACATATAAATTGTCAACGCCCAGCGCTTTTTCCACCGCGTTGATGCCCGCTTCGGTCAAAGTAACCGCCCGCATTTTTTCATCTTTGACATAATCTGTCTCGGCCTGCAAACGACGCACAATCACGGCGCAACGCGCGTAGGTATCGCCGGATTCTTCCGCCGGCGCGGAAATAATTAACGGCGTCCGCGCTTCATCAATTAAAATACTATCCACTTCGTCCACAATGGCATACGCTAATAATGGCGCGCCAGTAGTGTTTTGACGTTGCACCATCTGCTCCAACCCAAACGCCATGTTATCGCGCAAATAATCAAAGCCAAATTCATTATTTGTGCCATAAGTAATATCCGCGGCATACGCTTCCTGGCGAGTAACCGACTCTAATGCATCATCGACTTGAAAATTGTCTCCCTTCGGGAGATCTCCCGGAGGGAGAGAAATTGTTTTATAGCGGTATGCTCGTTCATGCATAATACACGCCACGGACAATCCTAAAAAGTTGTAAATGTGTCCCATCCACACCATGTCACGTTTGGCCAAGTAGTCGTTGACTGTCACCACATGCACGCCACGGCCAGCTAACGCGTTCAAATATACTGCCAAGGTGGCGGTCAAAGTTTTTCCTTCACCAGTTTTCATCTCGGCGATCATGCCTTGGTGCAAGGCAATGCCACCAAGTAATTGAACGTCAAAATGCCGCTGGCCCAAAACACGGCGAGCGGCTTCACGCGTCACGGCAAACGCTTCGGGCAATAAATCATCAAGTATGGCGCCACCGCTCAACCGACCACGGAATTCTTGCGTTTTGTCACGCAACTGTTCGGCCGTAAGAGCGGACACAGCCGACTCAAACTGATTGATCTCACCTACCAACGGTTCAATTTGCCGTAGCAATTTTTTATTTTGATCCCCGAAGAGATTATCGATAAAAGACATGATTCAGGATTACTACGAAGGTACGAATTAGTACGAATAGTACGAATTTGAATTCCATTCGTATATTTCGTAAATATTTGTACCTTCGTAGTAATAGTTATTTATTCTTATGCTTCTCCACTAACATTTTTAATTTTGGTACGCAAAGATCAAACGCGGCCAGGACCGTCTCGGCGGTTTGTTCAACCCGAATCGTTTTGCCGGACAAATGCAACATAATTTCAGCGTGAAAAATATTACCCGAATGGTGATGTTGTGATTCTTTGCCCAACTCGATTTCAGTGGTCTTAATCGGCTTGACCCCGTGGCCAGTAAAAAATTTCATCAATTTATCCGTGGTGTATTCTTTCAACGATGCGGTCAGCTCAATATTTTTGGCAAAATAACGAAAGTCCATAAATTAGCTTCATTAGCTTCCAAAGCTTCGCTGGCTTCAGTAGCTTTTGTGATTAATTATTCTTGCTTGCCTGCTTGTTTAAATTCAACATTTGTCGGCGGTGTGACGACGGCTTTGATGCGACGGATGCCGGCGGCAACCGCTTCCTCTTTGCTGATTTTAAATTTACCAATTAAACCAGTATGCGCCACATGCGGGCCACCGCAGATTTCTTTAGAAAAATATCCGCCTTCCTCGTTGCCGACAAAATATACTTTTACTTTATTACCCAGTTTCGCATAGGCATCTTCAAAAAATCCTAACGCCCCGACGACTTTGGCATCGGCCGTATCGAGTTCGCGCCAAAACACGGGCAAATCTTTCTGAATTTGTTCGTT
Organism: uncultured Gammaproteobacteria bacterium; assembly: GCA_964491085.1. GTDB lineage: Bacteria > Patescibacteriota > Patescibacteriia > CAZBFB01 > CAZBFB01 > CAZBFB01. The sequence continues at coordinate 4,499 of CAZBFB010000059.1, forward strand.
GACCATATCTGCCACAAGCTTTAACTGCTCCGCTGTCATCTTTTCAGCATGAGAAAAATCAAACCGCAACCGATCCGGCGTGATGTTCGATCCTTTTTGCCCGACATGCTCGCCCAACACCTTGCGCAACGCCTGGTGTAATAAATGCGTGGCAGTGTGATACCGCACGGACATATCCGAGTGATCCGCCAACCCGCCGGCGAATTTTTTCTCCGCTCCGGCGCGCGACAAATCTTGGTGCTTGGTGAACTCTTGACGAAACATTTCGCGATCAATCGTTAACCCGCGCTCCAGCGCCAACTCTTCCGTCATCTCGAGCGGAAAGCCAAATGTTTGAAACAAATCAAACGCGTCTTTACCGGACACGCTCCCCTGTTTTTCTACCACATAAGAAAATTCCCGTAATCCTTTTTCCAATGTGCGGCCGAATTTTTCTTCTTCTCGGGTGAGCTCGGCAAAAATCTTGTCTTTATTTCTCGCCACCTCCGGATACACCTCTGCAAAAATGGCAACCACCGCTTGCGCCACCGAAGCGGTAAATGAATTTTGTATTCCCAACTGACGACCGTGACGAATGGCGCGCCTCAACAAACGACGCACCACATACCCTTGATCAACATTTGACGGCACCACGCCGCGATCGTCGGCCATAATCATCGTGGCGGTACGAATATGATCGGCCACGATGCGCATGGCACGATCGCTATTCGGTTCCTGCTCGTAATTTTTACCGCTAATGTTTTCTACAACCTGAATGAGTGGGCGCAATGTATCAATTTGAAAAATATCAGTATGACCATTAAGAATGCGGATGGTTCTATCAAGCCCCATTCCGGTATCAATACTTTTTTGTGCCAGGGGTACAAATGTCGTGTCATTCTTTCGGTTGTACTCCATAAAAACATCGTTCCAAATCTCCAACCAGCTTTCTTTATCCGTACCCGGATTACTTCCGGCGGGTGGAAATTCACTTGACCCTTGCCAATAAAACATTTCAGTTGACGGACCACATGGTCCGGTTTGTCCGGCCGGCCCCCACCAATTATCCTCCCGTTCCAACATACCGCCTGGCATATAAGCAATTCTATCATCCGAAACACCAACTGTCCGCCAGAATGCTGCGGCTGCTTCGTCTTTTGATATATGAGGGAATCTTACATCACCACCAAAAACAGTAACTGCTAATTTTCGTTTATCAATACCTAAATATTGCGGCGAAGTTAAGAATTCCCAGCTCCACTCTATCGCTTCCTTTTTAAAATAATCATTCAATGACCAATTTCCCAACATTTCAAAAAATGTCAGATGACTATTATCACCAACCGCTTCGACATCAACCGTTCGTACACATTTCTGGACGTCTGTTAATCGTTTTCCCGCCGGGTGCGGCTCGCCCAACAGATACGGCACCAACGGATGCATACCCGCGGTGGTGAACAAAACCGTTGGATCATTTTCCGGAATTAAAGAAGCCGACGGAATCACCGTATGACCCTTTGACTGAAAAAATTCCAGATATTTTTGCCGCAATTCTTTGCTCGAAATCATGGGGAAAGTATAAACTAAAACATTAAATCCAGCAAGGCCAGTAAATCCAGTAAATTAAGCAGATGTGATCACCCCGCCTCCCACCAATTCATCCCCCACATACATCACGGCGGATTGCCCGGGCGTTACCGCGCGGACGGGTTGAGCAAAGGTTAGGGTTGTTCCGTCGGCTTCGAGTATGGCCGAAGCCGGTGTGGCGTGATAACGAACGGCAACCTCACACGCCAGCGGCCACGACGGCGCGGTGCCGGAAATCCATTGCACCTGTTCCAGTTTGGCTGATTGCGCGTATAACGCCGGATCGGTTTGATCCGTGGTAACAATCAGTGTGTTATTTTTTTGATCCAAGGCCACCACATAAAACGGTCCCGGCCCGCCGATGGCGGCACGCTGACCGATGGTGTACTGAAACAAACCATCGTGCTCCCCCACTGATTTCCCGGAAATTAATTTTACTTCTCCGCGCTCCATCGGTACCTGCTGTTTGATAAATGAACGCATATCAAGATCACCGACAAAGCAGACACCCTGCGAATCTTTTTTGGTCGCCGTATGCAAACCGAATTTTTTGGCCAACGCGCGCACTGTCGCTTTCGGTTTATCACCAACCGGAAACAAAGCGCCGGAGAGTTGATCCTGATTCAACCGCCAGAGAAAATATGATTGATCTTTAGCGGGATCGATGCCACGAAAAAGCTTAGTAATTTGTAATCCGTAATCCGTCCGCCTCGGATCGACCGAGTCGAGACGGGTAACTCGTAATTGGGCATAATGACCGGTGGCCAATAATTCAAAATCCATGGCACGCGCTTTGTCCAACAAAAATCCGAACTTAATGCGTTCATTGCACCAGACATCCGGATTCGGCGTGCGACCTTTTGCATATTCGGCCACCATCTCCTCGATAATCAATGAACGGTATTCTGGCGTAGCGTCAAACACATAAAATTTTATCCCCAAGGTGCCGGCCACTCGCCGCGCGTCTTCTTTTTCTTGTTCTGCCGGACAACCCGGCGCGTGCCAACAAACCAAATGAAAACCAACCACCTCATGGCCTTGGGATTGCAACAAAGCGGCCGTCACACTCGAATCCACCCCGCCAGACATGGCAACAGCGATTTTACTTTTCATAAAAAATAACCCGTCTAATAAGAAGGGTCATTATACATCGCGTACACAAATTTTACAATATGCCGCCGGATAAAAAATTATTGCAACGATACAATCATCAATATCTTTCCGGTGCCTTTAG
>CAZBFB010000060.1:0-2430 GCA_964491085.1 uncultured Gammaproteobacteria bacterium
ACCGCCAAACATTTCATTTAACGGCACCGCGAGTTCAGAAATTTCTTTAATATCGCGGCTAGTTTGTTTGAGAACGGCTAGAACGCTGGCAAAACGCGCCTGTTGTTTAAGGGGAATAATGTTGTGATCAATGGTTTCTAAATTAGTAACGGCTTCTTCGTATAAGGGGGCGGCGGCGTCCGCGGCGGCAAGAAAATTTGATAAGCGTTTCGTGGGTGGCGTGGTGGTGGCGGTGATGGCGGCAGTCGCTCCGTTTAAAAGATAGGTGTTGCCAATGCTTAAGGCTTCACCAGCAACCAGGAGGTGTTCGGCGCTGGCAAGGTCGCCCCCCACCACGGGTAAGGCGCCAATAACATTTTGTAAAACGCGGTGGCGGTTGGTAAGAAGGGTGGTGGCGGTGCTGAAATGTTGGAGCGCGGTGTCGTTGCTAGCAGTGGCGGCCGCGAGGTTGGCGTGGCGCACGTTTTCCACGGTAGCGAGCATGGCAGTAAAGCCATCCAAACTTTCGGTGGCCACGTGTTCGGCGGTGGCGGAAATATTTTGGTAATAACTACGCGCGGGGCCGGGAACAATTATTATTAAAATTATAGCCAGTGCTAAGCCGCCAACCAGAGGGCGAACGAAACGAACGCGCGCGATGTGCCGCAAATTATTCCACAGACGTTCGGCTCGTGACGTTATAATGTGTAGCTGGTTAATAATAATTTTATAAAAGTTGGGTAGTGATAGGTGAGGCCGATGAGTTGTCGGTGGCGCGTCTAACTCGCGCAACACCGTATTTTTTTCATGGTATGAATGATAAAGGCGTCGTTCGGGAGCGGCTGGGGAAAAACTAGGCAGGTCGGGGCGAGTGGTGTGGTGGTTTTTGAGGTTTATAAGATGCGGAGAAGAAGTGGCTGTAGTGTTAACATGATGCACAAATAACCGCATGATGGGGGCGGGGCGAGAGACGGCAGTTGGCAATGGTTTGTTGCCAAGACAGCGGGCTTTGTTGTGGCCAACTTTTTGGCAATTTCCGCAACGGCGGAGGGAGCGGGGAGAGGAAGGCATTAGGAATTTTATTAGTAATAATAGTATACACTATTTTTGGTAATTTCCCAAGGTGGGTTAATTTCAAATAGTCAAGTTTTCAATGCACCACTTCGTTAATAACTTCATTAGGACTTTTGTAATTTAAACACTTCCTCGGTCGGTTATTCAATTTCTCTTGAATATCGTAAATATCCCTGTCAGTCACTTTGGATAGGTCGGTATTTCTAGGAAGGTAATACCGAATTAGTTTGTTGGCATTTTCCACCCCTCCTTTTTGCCATGAGGCAAAGGGGTCGCAGAAGTATGTATCAACGCCATACTCTTTTTTGATCTCCGTGTGCTGAACGCCTTCAGTACCATTGTCGAAAGTGATTGTTAAAAATATTTCTTTTGGCACTGATTCGGCTGTTTTGATTAAAGCTTCCTTTGTCTCGACGGCTGATTTGTTGGGTGCTTTGTGCATACGAATTAATTTTGATTTTCGCTCAGATTGTACGGATAAAATTGTTTTTTGTTTGGAGAATATGACACTGTCAGATTCCCAATCGCCGTATCGTTTTCTCTCATCAATATACTCTGGCCTCAAATGAATAGAAACCCGCTCCGGTATTGGCAATTTACACTTTCTACGATTGTGTAATTTGTGCCGTTTTGACTGCCCCGCACGCAAGTATTGGCACCACTTTTCGTGCTTGTCTGACTTGTTGTATACATAATGGTAAATACTTTCGTGACTGATGGTTTGTGTCATTTTTTCAACTTTCATCTTTCCGGCAATTACGTCCGGACTCCATTCTTTTTTTAGCCCATTCAGAACGTACTCTTTTAACTCTGGGTACTTATCCAATTTGCCTTTGTGTTGTTTGTGCCGTCTGGTTTCAAACCTCTGCTGCGCCGTATCGGCGCGATACTTTTTCCTGTTCCCGTTGCCATTACGTTTCAGCTCTCTGATTAATACTGAGTGATCTCGCTTCATAATGCGGGCTATCGCCCGAATACTTTGCTCAGTTCTAAGCCAATATTCCAGCTTCTCTCGATCGTACAATTTTAGGTCATTTGACATAGTTACCACCTTTATGGATAAAACCATATTTTACCATTTAGGTGGTGCATCTAGATTAGACTACTGCAAGCGACTTTTAACCCTTGACAAGAGGGTGATTTTATGGTATACTATTTCGTTGCTTTAAAAATTTAAGCAATTAGCTCTTTAAATAAAATTAGTAATTTTTCTCCATCTTTTGGACAGTCGCAGAAATTGGGGGAAGGCACGCTTGGCGCTAAACGCTAGTTCCAAACGTGCCTTCCCCACAACCACGCGACCCCTCCAGAGGAAACTGGGAAAATCCTCGTTGTAACGAGGGGTCGCGTAACCCGCACAAGGAGCATTGAGACATG
>CAZBFB010000061.1:0-5320 GCA_964491085.1 uncultured Gammaproteobacteria bacterium
TGATACAATAAGCTAGTAATCTCATATTGTATCGTTCCACCGCCGCAACTAATATTTCCTCAAACTGCTGATAATCTTTCTGGCAATCAAAAATTCTGACCAGAGCATTAGCTCGATTGATCACATGGTAGATATAACCACCAACATCCACCCGCTCTATTCTAGGCATATAATGATTATAGCATAAATGGTGGCTGACCCCAATATTGACCCCATAATTCGGTGCTCAAAAAATTATTGACCGATTCGTAAAACTAGGGATTCTGACCCCTAAGGATAAAAACAATCCTTACGGCCAATCATACATGTACAAAAATTACATAGATATTTTTGTTGGCGATGAATAAATTGGTGTTTTGGCTTTTGGGCATTCACCCCCCGACCCCTCTTGCCCTCGCCCAACATCGCGGACACGCGGACGTTAGGCGAAATAAAAATTTTATTTTATTGACAAATCTATGAGTATTGACGTTAATTATTATTCCTTTAGTCCTGCACGAGCAGACAAGCAATGGCCTCATTTTATAGAGGATATTTCTATATTACGAAAAAAACATTCTACCTGGAATAAACATGAAAAAGATACGCAAGAATTTCAAAAAAAACAAGCCGAAATTGAAACTAATTTTGAGCCGCGCATTAGCGAAATAAGAAAAAAAATATTTGATTTCTTTGACAAGAAAGGATATATAATTCCTTGGGTAGAATGGAACACAGACCAAGGCACGGATAAACATGGAAATCCAATAACTATGACGGATGAATACAAAATGGAATATTTACAACTTTATGGTTGTGTCTATCCAAGAGGTTCTAATTTAAAAAATAAAGATGTTCCTTATCTCATATTCAGAAGGGACGCACCAGAATTGGCAGAATCATATTATCAAATAACCTATGAACGTTATAAAGCGATTGATCAATTAAACAAGCAAATCATCATCGCTCCGATTGACGATAAAAGTGTTACTTTAAATAAACGTCAAGAAAAATTAGATAACAACACAGATTTAAGTTATTTGAAATATGAAAATACATTCGATGATAAGCAATTAATTTTTGATTTAAAAAACTTAGATATATATTACGGATCTGTTGTCAATGAATACTTTGAAGACCCCAAACTTGAATATCACTGTCTTGAAGCGCTAATTGCTGTTTACAATCTAAAAACAGAAAACAGTGTGCCAACTGGAGATGAGTGGGTTAGGCTTTTTCAAAATATAAGTAAGGAGACAATTCAAGAAGCACGTGATCGTCTTGCGAGTGAACTTGATTGGGGAAAAGAGGAAGCAGAATTGGCGATTAAAGATTATCTACGATCTGTCCGCCCTGTGGCAAAAGACCTAAAAGAAACACCAGACGCAATTTTTATTAGAATGTATGGAGGAGAAATTGAAGTAGAGCCAAAAAACTCTGAGGCAATGCTACTAGAACGCGCAAAGAAACGCGCGACGAGATACGAAGGACGATTGCCACCGGTGTTATAAATAAAATTCTTACATCACCTAACACCGGCTATACAGTTCCGCTACGCGCCACCTATATGGTTAACGCAACATCATATATCCAAAAACGTTATCGGATATAATTATTTTCATTTTACGATTTTTTTGATAATTGGGAAGCGAATTTTGATGATTATTTGATAAGGGTAAATATGTGAAATAAAAAGGCCGAGACGCTTCCTTCAGACCACGGGTGTTAGGTCCGTTAGAAACGCCTCGGCGGTAGAAAGGGGTGTGAGCCGACACGACGAAGCGTCGGCTCAAATTTTCCTTGAGACTCGGGTGTAGGCACGTTTCGGAAAACCAGTCCACCATGGACTGCACCCCAGACGTGCGGGCAGGATTTTCCGCCAGGGGCGGATCCGCCGACTTGTAAAACTCGTGAGCGCATGGCCTGGATTCGAACCAGCAACTTACACCTTATCAGGGTGTCACTCTACCATTTGAGTTACATGCGCCACAATGCCGCCTAGTGTAGCAGGGCTATTTTTTAGTGTCAAATTACCTGACATTATTGACATTGTAGTAAAGGTATGATAATATTACAAAATAAGGAGGTGAAATCTTGAAGACGCAGACTTTTGGTAAGATTCAAAAAATTGATGTCGACAAACGGTGCGATCTGCGCAAATTTTTCGCTAGGCTACAATGGCCAACGTTCGGCTTTGATGGTGCCTACGATTATGACAAATGGTGTCACAAGCCGAATCGCAAGTTGCGGATTGTGCATTTCGACGGCATGGACGGCTCCGGCAAGACGAGTGCGGCGCGTCAGTTGTACATGGACTTCATGACCTGCGGCTATCCCGTCCAGCTAATCGACGAAAGCTGGTATACATCCTGGGGACGCGAAAAGCGGAAAAAATTACGGAAGGAGCTTGAGGATAGAGTCAAAAAACCAGATGTCCAGGCGCTAGTCAGGTGCCTTGAAGCCGCGCACGATGACAGGACGCTCGGAACCTTAAAACTCCTGCTTCCTTGGTTGAGATATCCGACGACGTTCATCCTCGATCGTTCGTATGTCTCTTCTCTTGTCATGCATCTTTTTGACGCGGTGCGCCTAAAACTCGTGGCTAATGATCCGGAGGCATGGGATCAATATTACGTTGGTGATGATGTGGATGCCCCCATTTATATGGATGGCGATGACCGAGGACCTACACCGGCGTGGGACGCCGTAGGGCAAGGTATTTACGCCGCAGATCTGCAGTTCATTCTCCTCACGGATCCGGCAGTGGCATTTAAGCGAGCAAAGGAGCGCGCGAGCGAGACAGGCAAGCCGCTTAGTCCCCATGAAACCGTGGAACAACTGACGTTGCTGCGAAAGATTTATCTCTGGATCGCCGATGGGCTCCAAGAGCAAGTGGTCGTGCTTGATACGAGCAAATCGCGCCCTATTAATCTTATGGCCACGGCGTGGTTTTCGACGGGGCAAATCCGTCGAGCGCATAGCCATGTCATCAAGGTGCGCCATCCAGAAATTGCGGATCATCGACGTCGACTAACTCGTAGACTATCCTCGGATTATCGGGATTATCGACGATAATTCAGGACAATGTGTAAGGATCCATACGGATCCTTATTTTATTATCGAAAAATGGGGTCAGCCACCAGAAAATAAAAAGGGGGTCTGACTCCTTTTTATTTTCTGTTCGTTTCCCGTAGGTGTGTTGGTAAAAATTCATCCCCCACCTTAATCCTCCCCCTTCTCGAGAAGAGGGAGGAAACTTTTTTCCTTCACCTAATCCCCCGAGCGGCGAAGGCGGGTCTGCTTAAGGGACACCCAGCGCTACGTCCTCTGGTGCGCAGATATATTCGCGATCAACCCAACAAGGGCTAAGAGCATGGCGATTGAGGTACCGCCGAAACTAACAAACGGCAAGGGAATTCCGGTCAACGGGAACAGACCGATCATGGCGCCGATGTTGATAATGGTTTGCCAACCGACCCAGGCCATGCCACCAATTACAATCAGATTAGCAAAAGGATCGCGAGTCGAGTGCGCGATCTGAATGCCGCGATAGATAAAGGCCAAAAACAATAAAACTACGAGCGCAGAAAAAATAAACCCCAACTCTTCGGCCATAACGGCAAAAATAGAATCGCCCGCCACTTCCGGCAAATACAAAAATTTTTGCTGTGACCGACCAATCCCGACACCAAACCAGCCACCAGAGCCAACGGCCAGCAGGGCTTGTTGGATATGATAGCCAATGCCTTGCGGATCAATATCCGGATTCAAAAATGCCGTAAACCGCGCTAAACGATACGGCGCTATTTTTATTAAAACCGCCAAAGCGGCCAAGCCGGTAATTAATAACAATCCCAAATGCCGCCACGGCGCACCAGCCATAAAATACAAGGTAACAGCAATGGCGACCAGCACCATCAACGTGCCAATATCTGGCTGAAACACGATCGGCAAAGCGATCGGCGCCGTCAGCCACAAAAACGGCAACAGCGATTCGCGTATACTACCGTTCATGCCTTGACCGGCTTCGATTTTGCGGCTAAACCAGGCGGCTAAAAAAATAATTAAAAAAAACTTAGCGATTTCGGCCGGTTGAATGGTTATACCACCCAGCACTAACCACCGTCGCGCCCCGCCGACCATTAGGCCAACACCTGGTAAAAATACCGCGCTTAATAAAAAAATTGAAGCCGCGTAACCCCAAACCGCGTACTGTTTCCACACACGATAAGGAATATACTTAAAAATAAAAAATAAAATCAGGCCGGGAATAATGCCGCGGATGATTTGTTGTTTTACAAAATAATAACCATCTTGATAACGCTGGTACGCAATTACGGTACTGGCGGACGATAACATGATCAAACCGAACAACAACAAGATACCGGCGAGAATGAGGAAAATTTTATCAGCTGAATTGCTTGACGGAGGAGGCATATACTTTATACAAGATGTCATCCCAAACTAGATTTGGGATCCAGATTAACCCACGGGTTTAATTTCCAATTACTCTCCCTTCGGGAGATCCCCCGCCGGGGGACAATATCCAATTTCCAATGAAATTTGGCATTAAGCATTGGACATTTTGTTGGAAATTGAAAATTGGGTATTGGAAATTATTAAGCTGGTGGGGTCTGGATTCCCGTTTTCACGGGAATGACACTATATTTTGGTACTTATTACTCGTTACGCGTTACATATTACTGACTACTCCCCTGGCACGGATCGTACTATTGTGTAAACGCACATGTGACTGTCACTGATACACCCGAAAGCAAGGGATTACCCTGATAAGCACTGATATAACTATTGATCATACTCTGTGCTTGTTGTGCTTTGGTGCTACAATCACTGTCTGATGTTCCCGGTACTGTATAAGGAAGTGAATATTGAGGATAATTGCTAGAAATATAAGTTTTAGCCAAAGTATCCAATATAGAAGAGCGGGTAGTACCATCACAAGTACATGTGCCCGTAGTAGCGGGTGGCGTAACTGGCGACGAAGACGCACCGGCTAGTGGAGCAGCAGGAGTATTAACAGAAGAATTAGTGCTACCTCCCCCCCCACCACCGCACGGATCATACCAGGGTTGGCCGAGAATTTGGCGGGGGGTGGCTTGGGTCTGGCCGGGTGTGGGTAATACCAATGCCACCGTGATCAGATGAATTAATTGCCACGCGACAATCATGATAACAAGGCCAAACACCGTGCCTTTCAAAATCTCCCGACTTTTTTCAATTTTTTCCGTATTACCACCAGAAACGATCCACATAATCCCAGCCCAGGTAAACAAAATCAAAGCCACCCCGCCAGCTAACATGAACAAAATTTGCGACAACC
>CAZBFB010000062.1:0-9866 GCA_964491085.1 uncultured Gammaproteobacteria bacterium
ATTTTTTTATTAGCGATACATGAAAAAACTCCGCGCGGGATCTCGAATAGATCTGGCGCGGAGTTGTCGGGGGTCGGCTAGCGATCCGCTAGCCGAGGGGCAGTGGTGTGTCTTCTTCATGGATCATACGCGCCCGCACCTCGAGCGGTCGGCGTGAATCCTCCAGGCGATCAAAGTATTCGTCCCAATCGCGCGGTCGTGGATTGGGATTGCTTTTGTCCCATTCGTGGTAGATCAGCAGGGCGGATACAAAAACGGCAGCGGATGTCCAGATCCAGGAAGTCAAGCTAGCGACATTTATCCCGGCGCTCCCCGGAGCCAGCTTGACGAAGGCAATTAGGGCGGCGATTATCTCGACGCCGGACACTACACCAAGCAGTATCGAGCTAAACAACAACCCGTCGCGTTGGTGTCGAAATTTGCGGAATATTTCGGCCGTCAATACGACGGCGACGGTATTGCCGATTACCATAAAACATGACAGCAGTACAAACCGTGACGGATCCATGTTTTCTCCTCGGAAAAGAGTTATTATTACACTAGCAGATTAGATGATCCTGTCAATCAAGCGTCCTGTACAAGGGGGTTTGGTTGCGTTAGGATAGAATATGCATATCTAATAACCCTTCGACATCCGTCTCGGCGCGGCCGATCCGCGACGGAAGCTCTAAGGAGTAATTATGAAGACAAGCCCGGGGGAATAATTATGAAGTTCAGGGAATAATTATGCGTGCGTTGATTCCGCAGAAAATAATTTCTATCTATCATTGGCTCATGGCTGGGTTGGCGGCGGTGTGGTTTCGGTTTCCAGCGAATCAGATGTTAGTGGTTGGCGTAACCGGCACAAACGGAAAATCAACCACCGTTAATTTGCTCGGCCGGATTTTTATGGCCGCTGGTTACCAGGTGGGCTGGAGTTCGACCATTAATTTTCGCGTGGGCGAGCGGGAGTGGTTGAATGATAAAAAAATGACCATGCTCGGGCGTTTCGCTTTGCAGAAATTATTGCGCCAGATGGTGCGGGCAGGTTGTCAGGTGGCGATCATTGAAACATCGAGTGAAGGTATTTTGCAATATCGTCATCGTTTCATCAATTATGACGCGGCGGTGTTTACAAATTTGACGCCGGAACATTTGGAACGGCATGGCGGGTTTGAGAATTATCGCGCCGCCAAAGAAAAATTGTTTGCGCACCTCACCACCATGAAAGCGAAAAATTCTTCCCTGTACAAGTTACCGCCAAAGGCGGATCATCCTCTGGCTGAACGAATTATCCCCCTGCGGGGGATCCCCCGCAGGGGGACAAGTTACGGATTACTTCCCAAGAGTATAATTGTGAATGCCGACGATCCAAACGTTGGCTATTTTGTGCAGTATCCAGCGGACAAAAAAATCGCATTCCGGATGGCTGATCATCATGAATTACCAACGGCGAATTGGCAGGGGGTGGAGATTAAAGATATAACCGAAATTATCTTGAATGCGGACGGGTCGCAATTTTCATTTTTGGGCGCGGCGGTGAAGTTGCCGCTGTTGGGAAAATTTAATATTCAAAATGCGGCCGCGGCGATGAGTGTGGCGTTTGCCTATGGCGTGGAGCCGACAACGAGCGCGCGGGCGCTGGGGCAGATAACCAGTTTGCCCGGGCGATTGGAGATTATTAGTGCCGGCCAGTCGTTTGGTATTATCGTTGACTACGCGCCGGAGCCGGCTTCATTTAGAGCGCTGTATGACCTAGTCGCCACCATTTCGCACCACAAAATTATTCATGTGTTCGGTTCATGCGGCGGCGGACGCGATAAAGCGCGGCGACCCATACTCGGAAAAATCGCCGCCGAGCAAGCGGATGTTTTGATCATCACCAACGAAGATCCGTATGATGAAGATCCGCAAACAATTATTAACGAAGTGGCGGCCGGGGCCATCCCCCACCTATCCTCCCCCTTAGGAAGAGGGAGGAAACTGGAAAAAATTCTTGATCGGCGCGCGGCCATCGCGAAAGCGTTGCGTTTGGCGCACGACGGCGATCTGGTGTTGATCACCGGCAAAGGCGCGGAACAGGCCATGGCGGTAGCGGGCGGAAAGCACATCCCATGGGACGATCGGGTAGTTGTGCGGGAAGAGTTAAATAAAATTTTTATTAAACGCTAAATCCTATCATGTTGGGGATAACCCCCGCAGTTTACCGTTGGAACCCCCCATTGACAGCAAAAAATAGAGCTGATACTATCCAGCTATTACATTCAGTGCCAACGACCGGCATTGTCTATTTGTACTCGATTTTGCCTCCTTTTTCTTGATAATATCTCGAAAATATGGAGGTTTTCATCTTCGGGGAGAACCAGCCCACATATTTTAGGGCGCTTCCTCCGCGGCTATCTTAATAAGACGCCATGATTCAATCGGTACTTCGTTTTTGATTAAACAAACCTCTTCCTTGCTCGGGAAGGGATTTTTTCGTATGGAGGAATGTCACTACGAAATTACGAATTTGTACGAAAAATACGAATGGATTAATTATTCGTATGTTTCGTAAGTATTCGTAAATTCGTAGTAATAATTTATGTCCCAACGCACCAAACGCAAGGCCTTCACCACTCTACACGATGCGATTCAAGTCCCGGACTTGATTCGTGTGCAAAAAGATTCGTATTCCTGGTTTTTACAGGACGGTTTGAAAGAGCTGTTTGCTGAAGTGTCGCCGATTACCGATTACATTGGTCGTGATTTGGAATTGACATTTGAGGATTTCTTTTTTGACGAACCAAAGTTTGATGTGCCCACGGCCAAAGATCGTAATGTTAGTTTCGAAGCGGCTTTGCGCGTCCGGGCGCGACTCGTCAACAAGCGTACGGGCGAAATGAAAGAACAAGAAGTGTACCTGGGTGATTTTCCCATGATGACGGAGCGGGGTACTTTTATTATCAATGGTATTGAGCGTGTGATCGTGTCGCAGTTGGTGCGCTCACCGGGCGTGTTCTTCTCGGCCGAGCGTGAGCAGGGTAAACAATATTTTGGCGCTAAGATTATTCCCAATCGCGGCGCTTGGCTCGAATTTGAAACGGATGATAAGGGCGTGATCTGGGTGCGCATTGATCGCAAGCGTAAAATTGCCGCCACGGCTTTGTTGCGGGCGTTCGGCTATTCTGCGGATGAAGAAATTCGCGCGTTGTTTGCCGGTCGCGTCGCGCCGATTTATGACGAGATCGAACAAACTATCAACAAGGATTCCACCAAGAGCATGGCGGAAGGATTGATCGAAGTTTATCGCCGTATCCGACCCGGTGATTTAGCTACAGTGGACAACGCTAAGTCATTGATCTACGCCATGTTTTTTAATTTTGATCGTTACGATGTATCACGCGTCGGGCGGTATAAAATGAATGTGCTGTTTAGCGAGCAGTTGCCGCTCGATGTTGAACACCGCACTTTGCGGCCGGAAGATATTGTGGCCACCATGCGCGAGATCATGTTGCGCAATCGCGATCAGCGCGAGCCGGATGATATTGATCATTTAGCCAACCGTCGTCTGCGCAGTGTCGGTGAATTGGTGCAAAACAAAGTGCGTATTGGTTTGGCGCGTATGGAACGCATTGTGGTGGATCGTATGAGTACGCTCGATATTGGCCATCTCACCCCGAACCAGCTGATCAACAACCGGCCGATTATGGGTGTGGTCAAAGAATTTTTTATGAGCTCGCAGTTGTCGCAGTTCATGGATCAGATCAATCCGTTAGCGGAACTGGAACACAAGCGCCGATTATCGGCCATGGGTCCGGGTGGATTATCGCGTGAGCGGGCCGGGTTTGAAGTGCGCGATGTCCATCACACGCACTACTCGCGCATTTGTCCGATTGCGACTCCAGAAGGCGCGAACATTGGGTTGGTGGGTCATCTGGCCAGTTATGCTCGTTTGAATGATTTTGGTTTTATTGAAGCGCCGTATGTAAAAGTAGAGCTAGACAAAACTACCGGCAAGCCGCGGGTGACGGACGAAGTGATTTGGCTTGATGCTTTACAGGAAGAGAAATTAGTAACCACCCCTGCCACCACGCCGATTGACGAACATGGTTATTTTATCAACGAAAAAGCCGAGGTGCGTGCCTATGGTCGGCCGGGTTTTGAACCAGTGGAAAAAGTAAACGCAATGGATGTGTCGCCTAAGCAGATTGTTTCTGTGGCAACGGCGCTGATTCCGTTTTTGGAACACGATGATGCCACCCGTGCCTTGATGGGTTCGAATATGCAACGTCAGGCCGTTAATTTAGTCAAACCAGAGGCGCCGCTCGTGGGTACCGGCATGGAGGCCAAAGCGGCGGAGGATTCTGGTTATCTGGTGTTGGCGCCGGAAGACGGCATTGTCAGTGTGGTGGAAGGCAATGAAGTGCAGTTCACCGGTAAGAGTGGTGTCACGCAACGCTATCCGTTGCAAAAATTTGTTCGTTCCAACGCGTCTACCTGTATCAACCAACGGCCAACGGTTGTGACCGGACAAAAAGTAAAGAAGGGTGAGATTTTGGCCGAGGGGGTTTCGATTCAAGGCGGCGAGTTGGCGCTTGGTCAAAATGTGTTGATCGCATTCATGCCGTGGGAAGGTGGTAATTATGAAGACGCGATTTTGGTGTCCGAGCGTTTGGTAGAGCAAGATCGCTATACTTCAATTTATATTGAGGACTACACGATTGATGTGCGTGAAACCAAGTTGGGACAGGAATTGGTTACGCGGGATATTCCTAATGTGTCTGAAGAAAAATTGAAAAATTTGGACGAAGAGGGCATCATTCGCATTGGCGCGGAAGTATCGTCGGGGGATATTCTGGTTGGCAAGATCACACCGAAAGGTGAAACCGAGTTGTCGGCGGAAGAAAAATTATTGCGCGCGATTTTTGGCGAAAAAGCCAAAGATGTGCGCGATTCAAGTTTGTATTTAGAGCACGGCGAACATGGTAAGGTGGTGGCTGTTAAAATTTTCTCGCGTGAGAACGGTGACAAATTGCCGGCCGGGGTGATCAAGTCCATTCAAGTGACGATCGCTAATTTACGCAAAATTCAAGTCGGCGACAAAATGGCCGGTCGTCATGGCAACAAGGGTGTTATCTCGCGCGTGGTGGCCATGGCCGACATGCCGCACTTGGCCGACGGTACGCCGGTGGATATTATTTTGAATCCATTGGGTATTGCCAGTCGTATGAATATCGGTCAGGTATTGGAAACACATTTAGGTATGGCGGCTCAAGCTTTGGATTATAAAGTGATGAGTCCGGTGCTTGATGGCGTCTCGGAAAGCACTATCAAAGACGAACTAAAGCGCGCCGGCTTTCCGGATTCAGGTAAACAAATTTTGTACAACGGTAAAACCGGCAAGCCATTTGATCAGCCGACCACCGTGGGTATTATGTATATGTTGAAATTGAACCACATGGTCGAAGATAAGATCCATCAACGTTCGATCGGGCCATACTCGCTGGTCACGCAACAGCCACTCGGCGGCAAAGCCCAATTCGGCGGTCAGCGTTTTGGTGAAATGGAAGTGTGGGCGCTTGAGGCCTATGGCGCCGCGCATATCTTGCAAGAAATGTTGACCATAAAATCAGACGATGTGATCGGTCGTTCTCGTACCTACGAATCAATCATTAAAGGTGAAAAAATTGAAAAAGTGCACTTACCGGAATCGTTTAATGTGTTAATGCGCGAATTGAAAAGTTTAGGTCTTGAGGTAGAACTATTGGACGAACATGGCGATGCCAAACAATGGCGCGAACCTAGTGAGGAACAAGACCGTGGGTCGAGGCGGCCACGTTACACCGAGGAGATAATCGAGATCCCGCCAGAAGAACCGGTTGAGAAAGAGGTCGGGGTGTAACTAGAATTTTTTTGAAAATTGAAAATTGAGAATTTGACCCGTATGTCTCAAGCTGCTGACTTCAAAGCTATTCGCTTAAAACTCGCTTCGCCTGAAGAAATTTTGGGGTGGTCGCACGGCGAAGTAGTCAAGCCGGAAACCATCAACTATCGCACGCAAAAACCAGAGCGTGACGGTTTGTTTGATGAAAAAATATTTGGTCCGGTTAAGGACTGGGAATGTGCCTGTGGTAAATATAAACGCGTGCGCTATAAAGGCGTAGTTTGTGATAAGTGCGGCGTGGAAGTAACGCGCGCGATTGTGCGGCGCGAGCGCATGGGTCATATTTCGTTGGCCGCGCCGGTCGCACATATTTGGTTTTTGCGTGGCGTGCCGTCTAACTTGTCAATTATTTTTGACATTTCGGTGCAGAACCTTGAGAAGGTGGTTTATTTTGCCGAGTTTATCATCACGAGCGTTAATGGTGAGATGAAAGAAGATATCAAAAAGCAGATCGACAGCGAAGCCAAAGCCAAGCGTGGTGTGATTACCAACGATTACAATCGTCAGAAAACCACAATTAAAAATCAATTTGCTAAAAAACGGACTGAAGCTGGCGCTGTGGCCGCGGCGTTTGATGATGAAGAAAATTCCGAATTAAGTGTTTTGGAGCGTAGCTATGAAGAAAAAAATAATCGTTTGCAGGAGGCCGGCGCTCAAGCCGAGCGCGAATTAGACGAGATCTTGCCGTTGCGTATTTTATCAAAAGCCGATTATCAGGATTTGGCGTTGAAGTACGGTCAGGTGTTTGAGGCCAGCATCGGCGCCGAGGCCTTGCGAGAAATTTTGGGCGCCATGGATATTCCCGTCTTGATTGCGCGGCTTGAAGCCGAAGTTTTAGTCGCTTCGCCGAACAAGCGGCCGCGCGTGCAGCGTCGTTTGAAGTTGTTGAAAGTTTTAACCAAGAATAATATTAGACCAGAGTGGATGATGATGACGGTCTTGCCGGTCTTGCCGCCGGATTTGCGGCCGATGGTGCCACTCGATGGCGGTCGTTATGCCTCAAGCGATTTGAATGATTTGTATCGTCGGGTGATCAATCGTAATAATCGTTTAAAGCGTTTGGTGGAACTAAATGCGCCGGAAGTGATCGTGCGTAACGAAAAGCGCATGTTGCAAGAAGCAGTTGATGCTTTGATTGACAACTCCGCGCGTCGCACCAAAACCGTGACAGCTTCAACCGGTCAACGCCGTCAACTGCGTTCGATCGCCGATACTCTGCGCGGTAAACAAGGTCGTTTTCGTCAGAACTTGCTGGGTAAACGCGTGGATTATTCCGGCCGCTCGGTTATTGTGGTTGGGCCAAAATTACAATTGCATCAGTGCGGTTTGCCCAAGAGCATGGCTTTGGAATTATTCAAGCCGTTCGTGATTTCGCAATTGATCCGTCAGGGCTACTGTCACAATGTGCGGTCAGCGACACGTTTAATTGAACAAGGTGAAAAACATGTTTGGGATATTTTGGAATCAATTACTTCCGATTCATATGTATTGTTGAATCGCGCTCCGACTCTGCACCGTTTGTCCGTGCAAGCGTTTCAGCCGATTTTGATCGAAGGCAAAGCCATTCAATTACATCCGCTGGTTTGTCCACCGTTCAACGCTGACTTTGATGGCGACCAGATGGCGGTACATGTGCCGTTGACCGACGAAGCGCGCGCGGAAGCACGCGATCTGATGTTGTCATCGCGCAATATTTTGAAACCAGCCACTGGCGATCCGGTTACCGTGCCCAACCAAGATATCGTTTGGGGGATAGCATATCTAACTAGTTTTGCCGCTGGAGAAGAAAAAAAGGGGGAGCAAGCCATTCCATATTTTTCATCCTTTAGTGAGGTGCTACATGCCGTGCATGTTAAAAAAATCGGTTTACGTGACAAAATCATAGCGCGTGTTAATGACGACGAGCGTCGTGTTACAACCGCCGGCCGGATTATTTTTGCCTTGTCTTTACCAGCCGAGTTGCGCGATTATGACCGATCGTTCGATAAAAAATCTTTACGCGATATTATTCGTACTAGTTTGGATTTATTCGGATCGGACGAAACTGCCAAATTACTAGATAAAATTAAAGCGTTGTCGTTCCGGTATCTCACTCGTTCCGGGTTGTCGTGGGGCAAGGACGATTTACCTGAATTACCAGCCAAACAGCGCTTACTCGAAGCGGCTGATGAACAATTAAGTTTGATCCAGCAACATTACGAAAACGGTTTGCTCACGGCGCAGGAAAGACATGTCAAAATTATCGAACTGTGGACCCATACTAAAGACGAAGTGACGGCGCTTGCTAAACTGGTTTTGCCCACGGAAGGGACGGTGTTTTCTATGGTGTCGAGCGGCGCCCGCGGTTCGTGGGGGCAGATTGTGCAGATGATGGGTATGAAAGGATTAGTGACCAACCCGCAAGGTGAAATGATCGAATTGCCGGTTAAGCGTAGTTTTAAAGAAGGGGTTGATGTGCTGGAATATTTTATTTCCACGCACGGCGCGCGTAAAGGTTTGGCTGATACGGCTTTGCGTACGGCCAATGCCGGGTACTTGACGCGGCGTTTAGTGGACGTGGCGCAGTCGTTGATTGTTACCGAACTTGATTGTGGCGACACGACGGGGGTAGTGTATACCAAAGCAGAAAGTAAGGAAATGGGCGAGACGTTGGCCACTCGTTTGGTGGGGCGGGTGTTGGCGGCTGATGTTAAATCTGGCCGCAAGAAGGTGGCCAAGATCGGGGACTGGGTTGATCTAAAACTTTCGGCCGCGATTGCCGCGGCTGATCCGGATGAAGTGCGTTTGTTTTCAGTGTTAACCTGTCAGAGTTTCAAAGGACTGTGTCAAAAATGTTACGGCTGGGATTTGGGGTATAACCAGCCAGTGCGCTTGGGCGCGGCGGTCGGTATTATCGCCGCCCAATCCATTGGTGAGCCGGGCACACAGTTAACCATGCGCACCTTTCACACTGGTGGCGTGGCTGGTCAAGACATCACGCAGGGTTTACCGCGCGTGGAAGAGATTTTTGAAAATCGGCCGGTAAAAAATCACGCTATTTTGAGTGACATTGCCGGTCAAGTCAAGCTTGGTAAAGACGCTGAAGGCAAGGTGCAGGTGACGGTGCGCGGTGTGGGCGAGGATAAGAGCGAGCTGGTGCGCGAATATGAAGTGCCGACCGGCGTGTCGGTGGTGGTGGCGGAAGGTGATTTGGTGGTGCCGGGTTCATCGTTGACAGAAGGGCATGTTGATTTGGCCGAGCTCTATAATTTGCGCGGTCGGTTGGCTGTGCAAAAATATGTTTTGCGCGAAATTCAGTCGATTTATTCTTCACAAGGACAAAAATTAAACGATCGTCATGTGGAAATTATTTCCCGGCAAATGTTTTCGCGCGTATCCGTGACTGCGAGCGGCGATACTAATTTGTTGCCCGGCGAAATTATTTCGCGACCGGGTTTTGATCAGACCAACCAAGAAGTAGTGCTCGCCGGCGGTCAAGCGGCGGTGGGTCAAGAACTACTCTTGGGTATCACGCGCGTCTCGCTTTCCACCGACAGTTTCTTGTCAGCGGCCTCATTCCAAGAAACCGCCCGCGTCTTGATTAACGCCGCCATCACTGGCAAGATCGATCGCTTGCAGGGCTTAAAAGAAAACGTCATTATCGGCCGCTTGGTGCCGGTCGGAACGGGCTACAAGCCCAGTTTGGAAGTGGCTAAAGAAAGCAGTAACTCGTCCCCCTCGGATCGACCGAGTCGAGACGGATAATCCATTCAGCTAGCAATAACTCGTACAATGAGAAAGAGCCCGAGTCGGGCTCTTTTTGTGTGGCGATAACGTCTTGACAAACTAATACTACTCGGCTAGCATAATGTCACTTGTCTCAATTCGTGAGCAAGGCCTTTGGTGAGTAGCCAAGGGGTGGTATCACTTCGATCCTCGAAGGAGGAGAGCCATGAGCAGTGGCAATAAGAATTGGAAGGCG
>CAZBFB010000063.1:0-2654 GCA_964491085.1 uncultured Gammaproteobacteria bacterium
GGTGGGGTAACTTTTAGCTTCAGTAGGTGCAGTAGCTTTTAGAAAAGAGAATTTGTCATTCCCGCGGAGTCGGGAATCCAGGTTGTATTTGAGAGGAGTACGCGATTGATATAATAGCGAAAATGGGGAAAAATGCAAGAATTTGTATTCGTCCGTCCCCCGTCGGTTCGGCAGGTATAGTTTGGGCACGGGTATTTTTTTGCTAAAAAATCCCTCTGGCGACGAGCGAGATCGCGACCTTGGTGTTGGCCGTGTTCGTCGTTTAAATAAAAAAGCAACCCCCTTGATCCGCCAGCTGGCGGACAAGATGAAGGAAAGAAGCTACTGCACCTAAAAGCTACTGCACCTAAAAAGCTAGCAAGCTAGTCAGCTAGGAAGCTAACCCTTGACCGCTTCTATCATCATAAACAGCGGAATTTCTTTTCGGGCGCGATCTTCGGCCGCGGCTCGGGGGCCGCGTTGACTGGTTTTGTGGGAGTTCCATTCTTCTAGGCGGCGGATGAGAAAACCGTGCTTGGTGAGGGCTTTGCCATATACTTGCAGAGGCCGGTGAAATGAGGTGGTGGTGGCGCTCGGGTTTGCGCCCGGGTGCATGGCTATTTTTATTTTTGCCTCTGATAAATATCCGTTAATTCTGCGGTATTGGATTTTGGCCGCGTCGTCCCAGCCCCAACTCGAATTGCCCGGAATGCGAAACGCCGGATGATTCAACACGAGCACCAGGCGGCCAGGTGGTTTCAAAACGCGTGCGCATTCGTGCATCACAGCAGATATATTTTCAATATTTTGCAACGCGAGCACGATTGTCGTGATATCAACGCTGGCCGTTTTCAAAAACGGCAATTTGTCTGCGGGCGCGACCTGATACGAAATTTCCGGCGGTGAATGTTGGCGCGCGTGCTTGATTAAATCTTTTGCCACATCAACCCCGACCACCTGCGCGCCCGCCGCCTGGAAGGCGCGTGAAAAAAATCCTTGCCCACAAGCCAAGTCCAAGATGATTTGATTTTTTTTGATAGCCAAAACACGTATCAAGTTGGGCAGAATAACTTTAGCTTGATATGTGTCCGGATTATTTTCCAGCATGTCATCATACCAATCAGCCACATCATTCCATTCGGTTTTTTTGATCATAGGATAAATAATAACCCCTCCCTGGAGGGGAGGGGTCAGGAGAGGGGGAGTATTGCTATTCACCCTCTCCTAACCTCCCCCATTAAGGGGGAGGAAAATATTATTACGGCGTGACCGGTGGGAAATCTTCGTCTTTTTCTTCGGGTTTTTCAGTTTGCAGTTTTCCTTGAATCTTGTTTTCTAAAGCGTCAAGTTTTTTCTGCAAACTGGCATCCACCACGCGGTTGACTTTGTAGAGCTGGGCAAAAATTCTTTGCATCTCGTTTTGCATTTCCCGGAGTAATTCATTGGCTTCACGATAATCACCATCGTTAATAGCATCAATTACCGGCTGGAAGATTTCTTTAACCGAATCACGGATTTCTTGATTGCGAATCCGTTTTAGGTTTTCGGCCAAGCCCCGCATTTGGTGCAGAACACCCTCAATCTCACCCGGGTGGCTACCATCAAATACCTCTTGCATGGCTTCTTGAACTTCTTCAAAATTACCCGCGGCCACTTTGGCTTTGACATCCGTCAGGGTGGTACGCATAGTAACTAGGTCTGCCCTCACCTTGGCCAGATCCAAGCCAACTTCACTTAATTTTGTGAATACTTTTTGTTTTAATAAGCGTTCCGTGCGCGTTAAGGATTTTTCCAATTCAGCTAAACGTTTAGGGATTTCAACTTGCGCGCGCAAGACATTTAACTCGTCCCAAAGTTGGGTCTCGTGATATTCTTCTAATGTATCTTGTAGGTCATCACCTTGAGCCGCTTTTATTTTTTGCTGCCAGCTGGTGACGGTGGCAATCAGGGCTTGTACTTTGGTCACTATAGCCCCACCGTCTTTAAGTCGTTTGGCTTGTGTTAGGAGGCGCTTCAGTTCCCGCTGTTGATCATTCGTTTGGCGGATAGTGTCATTCTTCCAGCGCGGATCAACAAATCTGGGCGGTTGTTCTGTTTCCGATTGATCATTTGGTGTAGCGGTTTCAGTGGTATTGGTTTTGGTTTCGGTACGCCTATCTTCGCGGCGCGTGTCTTGTTCATTACGAATTTCTGGCTCGCGACGGGTATCAACCGATGGCATGCGTTTTTTGCTTTCATCCATCATTTCTTGACGGCGCCGTTGTTCATCAGGTGATAATTTTTGACCATCTCTCATCGTTTCTTGTCCTTGTCCAATACGATTATCAGCCGGCACTGGGTGATCACTCGGGTTGACCGGTGGCGGCGTTACCTGGTTAGTGGTAACGTTTGGCTGATTGTTGCCCCCGGTCGGACTTTGTGGTGTTGGCACAACCGGAGACGGGTTGTTATTGGCGGTTGTGGGCACGAATTGCGGATTTTCTTCTGCGCCGACATTGGCCGGCGGCGCCGGCGGAGCGATGATAAAATTTTTGACCCAATCAAACAAGCTCGCTTGAGCCGGTTGGGCCAATAACAGCACGGCTAAGACAGTCATCACTATCCCGCCGCTAATGAACGATGTGTGTCGTTTCATATGGCTAATAAAATTATTAAAAAATCTACTATTTATACTA
>CAZBFB010000064.1:0-10308 GCA_964491085.1 uncultured Gammaproteobacteria bacterium
AAAGTTGGAGGAATCACATGACTATTTCTGGCCCGGGCTCTCCGCCGATGAGCGGAATTACCGTTGCGCGTCAGCATCCAGAATTGCACTGGAATTTCCTGAAGCAATCATGTCTTTTACAAAGAACTCGTTGAGCTTACAACCCTATCAAAAAAAACACAAGCCACTTCATCCACACCTAGTAGTCAATCCCCTCGCGGGCATTCATGCCGTCGAATAAATAATGTTTTTCCATGGTCACACGACTGACCAGATCGGCCCGTTCGCGCAGGGCGTCGCTCGCGTTGCGGCCGGTCAAAACCAATTCCAGCGCCGACGGTTTTCGGTCGAGCAAGGCAAGCGCTTCGATTTCGGCGAGCAGTTTAACGCCGACCGACGTACAAAATTCGTCGAGAACGAGGAGGTCTAATCCAAAATCCCCCACCTGGCCGCCCCCTTCTGCTGAAGAGGGAGGAAAAAATAATTCCTCCGCTTTCACCAGTCCCGCCCGACCCAGCACGCGATCTTCATCCGTGATCGAAAAATCAAACCGTCGGGTCACCGGATCAATCCGATCACGGCCGAAGGCAAACCACTCGACACCCAAACGCTCCAGCGTCGCTCGTTCGGAATAATGCGTACCGCCCTTGTCAAAAAAAATCACCGCGCATTTTTTCCCGGCCCCGACTGCTCGCAAAACCAACCCCAACGCGGCCGTGGTCTTCCCTTTTCCGTCGCCGGTATAAATATGAATTTTCCCGCCATTACTACGAAGGTACGAATCCATGCAAAAAATACTAATGTCCCCCACCTTAATCCTCCCCCGGATTACAGGGGGAGGAAATTTTGTCAGCGTTGGTCGGCGTTAAGTCAGCGTCAGTCCGCGGATTTAGGCTCTGCCTAAATCATGAGCAACCGCTCGTACTCCCGCAATTCAGACACTTGTAACATGACGCGTTACGCACCATGATCGCGCCGCACATGTCACACGCCGGCGCGTCGGATTGATTGTCAAAGGTAAATAATGAATTCAAAGCCACCGCCTCGTCCGTTACAGTTGACGCCACCGCCGTAGTGGTAGCGGAAACGTTAAATAGTGTGGTCTGCTTTGGTTCGGCTTCGATTACGTCTGACGATACCGCCGGCGCGACTAATTCATCGCTCGTTTCGGCAAGCACATGAATACCCAACGCGCGCTGTTCTTCCACTGACAAAAATTTCATGCCGAGCCAACGAAAAATGTAATCCACCACGGATTTGGCAATGCGAATGGATGGATTGTTAGTAAAACCAGACGGCTCAAATCGCGAATGGGCAAATTTGTTTACCAACACTTTCAGCGGCACGCCATACTGCAAAGCAATCGAGACCGAGGTGGCAAACGAATCCATCAACCCAGAAATCACACTACCCTGCTTGGCCATGCTGATAAACACTTCACCGAGCGAACCATCGTCGTACAATCCGGCGGTCACATAACCATCATAACCACCCACGGTAAACTTGTGCGTGATCGAACGACGCTCATCCGGCAAGCGCCGGCGCCGCGGCTTGTATTCTTCCGCCGGGGCAATGGTTTTGGCCGCGCTCTTGCCCCCATCCTTACTGGTAGTGAGCGGTTGTGATTTTTTACAACCATCACGATAAATCGCCACCGCTTTCAAACCCAATTTCCAACCGAGCAAATAGGTGTCGGCAATATCTTGCACCGTGGACGATTCTGGCATATTAACCGTTTTAGAAATCGCGCCGGACACAAACGGCTGAACCGCGGCCATCATATTAAGATGCGCCAAATGATGAATTGAACGTGTGCCTTGCGCTGGCTTAAACGCGCAATCAAATACCGCTAAGTGCTCCGGCTTCAGGTACGGCGCGCCTTCGATCGTGTCTGTTTTATCAATATACGCCAAAATTTCGGCGCGTTGTTTTTCGCTATAACCCAATTTTTCAAGCGCCTCGGGCACAGTCCGATTCACAATCTTGACCATGCCGCCACCGACCAACCATTTGTATTTCACCAAAGCAATATCCGGTTCAATACCCGTGGTATCGCAATCCATCAAAAAAGAAATTGTCCCGGTCGGAGCAATTACCGAAATTTGGGCATTACGCGCGCCATATTTTTCACATTGTTCCACCAGGCGATCCCACGCGACGCGCGCTTCTTTGTAAAGTGTCTCCGGCACACCCACGGGTGACAATTGATAGGCCGCGTCGCGATGCATGCGCATCACTTGCAAAAATGGTTCACGGTTTTCCTGATAACGCTCAAACGCGCCGATCTCTTTGGCTATCTGGGTTGACTGCCAATACGTTTCGCCAGACAATATAGACGATACCGCGCCGGCAATATTACGCCCGGCTTCGGAATCGTAGGCAATACCATAAGACATTAAAAGCGCGCCCAAATTAGCAAAGCCAATGCCCAGCGGACGGAAATCATGGCTATTCTGTTCAATCGACGGGGTGGGATAACTAGAATTATCCACCACCATTTCCATGGCGGTGATCATCACCCGCGCGGTGTGCTTGTACCCCTCAACATCAAACCCGCCCTCGGGTGTGCGGAACTTCATCAAATTAATCGAACTCAAATTGCACGCCGTGTCATCCAAAAAAACATACTCACTGCAGGGATTGGTGGCGTTAATGCGATCGGTGTTTTTGCAGGGATTCCATTTCTGAATAGCGCCGTCGTACTGCACGCCCGGATCACCACAAATCCAAGCGGCCTCGGCGATCTGCCCCATCATGTGGCGCGCGGGAATTGTCTCACAAACCTGACCGGTGGTAACATAGCGTGTTTGCCAATCACGATTTTCTTCAACCGCGCGGAAAAAATCATCCCCGGCGCGCACTGAATTGTTGGCGTTCTGATAAAAAATTGAACTATACGCCGAATCAAGATCCGAATTAAACGCCGGATCATAGCCCGCCTCGATCAAAGTATGCGCTTTCTTTTCTTCTTTGGCCTTACACCACACAAAATCCAAAATATCCGGATGATCCGCGTTCAAAATAACCATCTTGGCGGCGCGACGCGTCCGGCCACCACTTTTGATAACACCGGCAAACGCATCCCAGCCGCGCATAAACGACACTGGCCCGGAAGCACGCCCGGAACTTTGTGAGAGCGGCTCGCGTGACGAACGCAAACGGAATAAATTTGAACCGGTGCCAGAACCATACTTAAACAACATGCCTTCGGTAACGGCTAAATTCAAAATTGACCTCATGTCATCCTGTACCGAATTGATGAAGCACGCCGAACATTGTGGTTTGGGTTCAATACCAACGTTAAACCATACCGGTGAATTGAAAGCGGCGCGTTGATTAATTAACACCGAGGTGAGCTCGGCTTCATAAATATCAGCATCTTGGTCGGTTTTGAAATACCCGTCAGCTCGCCCCCAGTTGGCAATGGTCGAAGCCACCCGACCAATGAGTTGCCGCGCGCTTGATTCACGATCCGGCGCTCCCAACTGGCCGCGAAAATATTTTTGCACCACAATATTGGTGGCGGTTTGCGTCCAAAAAGCCGGTACTTCAACTCCTTTTTGTTCAAACACAATTTCACCTTTTTCGTTGCTGATCACCGCATCGCGACGCTCCCAACGAATTTCATCAAACGGCTGGGCGCCGTCACGCGTAAAAAAACGACTGAACACCAGACCTTTGCCCGCGCGTTGTTGCGGCAACGACAAACTACCACCTTGCAGTTTGACATCGAGTTTTGCCTGGCGAAATTGTAAAAATTTACGCGCGACTTGCGGCAAATTATGCTCGATCAAGAGCATCTGAATGGTGTCGTGCACATCACCGGTCGTAACTTCCAAGCCATGAGCGACATTGCGCTCCAAGCGACTCAAAACTGTACGCAGGAGGCGGGGTGTCCAATCATCTTCTTTTAAGCCGGTAGCGCGCAAGGTGCGACGCAGCGATAGCTCAATCTTAGCCGGCTCAAAGGAAACGACCTGGGTATCCCGCTTTTTAATAGTGGCAATGCGGGCCTGAATTGCCGTGATAGTGGGTGACGACATACTGCAATAAATAACTAATTTCTAATTCCTAATTTCCAAATTGGGAATTGGATATTGGGAATTGGAAATTAACTAACACCTCTATGCTACCACGCCGCTCGACCGAGTACAATTTTTCAACCGGTCAGGGGTAGAAATCTACCTATAGTGGTCACATTAGCAATCATACCACTATATGTAGTGTTGGTGAACCATAGCTAATTATCGCCCGCTGTGGACAAGTGAAAAAAATACACGCCTGCCTTGCTTTTATTTAAAGCTTATGATAGAAATAATGTATTAAAATTCAAAAATTGATAGTTTTTTAAAGAGGCCTCATCGTCTAACGGTTAGCCCGTCTCGGCTAAGACGCCGATCCGCGGCTTAGACGGAGACATCACCCTTTCACTTCTCAATTATGACTTTTGTCATATATTGGTTGATCAGTGAAAATAACATCCGTGGCACTTATGTTGGCTATTCTGATACTATACAAAGAAGAATTCTTGAACATCAGCGCGGTAAAGTTAGAACTACAAAAAATTTCGGAAAATTCAGATGCATTAAATTAGAATCTGTGAATACTTTGATGGAAGCTAAAAAGAGAGAGCTCTATTGGAAATCACGCGCCGGAAGAGCTAGGCTAGCAAAATATTTTAAAAAAATAATAGAGGCCTCATCGTCTAACGGTTAGGACATCACCCTTTCACGGTGGTAATCCGGGTTCGATTCCCGGTGGGGTCAAAAAGAAAACACCTCATTGCAGTTGTAATGAGGTTTTTTCTTTGGCAAACACACTAACGGGAAGCGAAGGGTATTCCAAAAATCTAAACTGCTTTAGATTTTTGGAAACCCCGGCTCGGGCTAATGTTTATATTATCTCTACTCCCCCTTGTGCCTTTAGGGGCTCATCCGAAATTGGTTACTCGAGTAACAGGAGCAACGCCATGACACCAATACCTGCCAGCATCCATACTAATTGCACTACTGATCGCTTGGTGTCAGGTTCTTTATGCAATTCTGGAATCAAGTCCGACAGGGCAATGTAGATGAAGCTAGCGGCTCCGAACCCCAACAACATTGTGGGGGCTTCGGCGAAGCTTCGAGAA
The DNA here is from genome assembly GCA_964491085.1 of uncultured Gammaproteobacteria bacterium. Classification (GTDB taxonomy): domain Bacteria; phylum Patescibacteriota; class Patescibacteriia; order CAZBFB01; family CAZBFB01; genus CAZBFB01. The sequence goes on from CAZBFB010000064.1 coordinate 5,111, forward strand.
AATACCAAAACCAACAGTGCGCCGGCTACGGCGGTGAGCGCGGAAAAAAAGTTGTAGAGCAATGCTTTTCCTCTTTTCCAGCCGCCGTGAATTAATATGGCAAACTGTCCTATTTCTTGTGGAATCTCATGGAAAATTACGGCTGTGGCAGTCGCTATGCCTACCGGGATGCTGACCAAAAAACTGGCCGCGATGGCAATGCCGTCAAGAAAGTTATGTAACGCGTCTCCAATGGTGGTGAGATATACCATGGAATGTATATTTTCCTGGTGGGACGTGTGCGAATGATGCCAGATAAGAACACGTTCCAGTACAAAGAAAATCATGATTCCTATGAGTACATAAGCGCCATTTTGCAGGGCTGTTTCTCCCGCCATGATTTCCGGAAGGATATGAAGGAAAACATCGCCCAGTAACGCTCCGGCGGAAAAACTGATTAGATAAAACAAAATTTGTTGCAGTCGATCTTGTTTAATGCCCAGCGTAAAAATTCCTATCAGTGAGATGAAGCTGACCACAATGACGCTGATAATAGTGTAAATCCAGATTTCAATCATATATAGATAATTAAATTTTTTGGCGACGCAAGAGCACCGCATTAAATGCGACGATCACCGTGCTGACCGACATAAACACGGCGGCCAACGCCGGGTCGAGAATGATTCCCTGGAACGCCAGCGCGCCGGCGGCCAGCGGCAGTGCCACGACATTGTATCCGGTTGCCCAGAACAGATTCTGAATCATCTTCGTGTAAGTCATCTGCGACAGCCGGATAATCTTCACGATATCCCGAGGATCGTTCCTCATAAGGATGATACCGGCCGACTCAATGGCGACATTTGTACCGGCACCAATGGCCATGCCGACATCCGCCTGCGTAAGCGCGGGCGCGTCATTTATACCGTCGCCGACCATGGCAACTTTTAGATTGCGTTTTTGAAGCTCTTTGACCTTTTCGGACTTTTCTCCGGGAAGCACTCGCGCAAAATACTCGTCTATACCGAGCTCGGAGGCAACCCACTTTGCCACGTCTGCGGAATCCCCGGTGATCATCGCCGACTTTATACCCATTTGCTTGAGAGACCTGATAGCCTCACGCGATTCTTCCCGAATAATATCGGCCAGAGCAATCGCCCCCAGTAGTGTCTTGTCTTTGATAGTAAAGATTACCGTCTGTCCCTTTCGCCCGGCGTCCGCTACTAGAGAAAAAAGCTCGCTGGGCATAGTAATGCCGATACTTTCAAGAAGCGCCGGTCCACCGACCATAACCTCCTCCCCTCCGATCATTGCTTTTACACCCTTACCTTTGATTGCTTCAAACTTTTCAGGGTCTTGGAACGACAACCCTTGTTCTTTTGCTTTAGCGACAACGGCACGAGCGATGGGATGCTCTGACAGAGCATCCAGAGAAGCGGCCAGCGTGACAACTTCGTCTTTGGTGCGACCGCCGACACTCCACACTTCCACAACTCCGAATTCTCCTTTGGTAAGCGTTCCGGTTTTATCAAACAATACGGTATCGACCGTACGGGCGGCTTCCAGCGCCAGACGCTGTTTTACCAAAAAGCCATTTTGTGCCGCTTTGGTCGTGGAAATTGAGGCCACAAGCGGCACGGCGAGCCCCAGCGCGTGAGGACAGGCAATGACCAGCACCGCCACCAGCCGGGCAACCGCAAAGCTAACTTCGGCTCCGGCCACCAGCCAGGCAATCAGCGTGATAATACCTCCACTGACTGCGATTATAGTGAGGTAGAAAGCTGCTCGATCAGAAAGAATCTGTAAACGCGATTTTGATGCTTGCGCTTCCGCCACCAGACGCATCACACCGGCCAGAAATGTCTTCTCGCCAATATGCGCAACTTTTATTTTCAGCGCGCCGTCTCCGTTGATCGTGCCGGCAATAACCTCATCGCCTTCTTTTTTGGACACTGGCTTTGATTCGCCGGTAACCATTGACTCATTTACATCGGAGTCCCCGTCAGTGATTACACCATCTGCGGGAATTTTTGTGCCTGGCTTGACCAAAACAGTGTCGTTCTCCCGAAGTTCCGCCAGAGGAATAACGGCTGTCACTCCACCCCGAATGACCTCTGCCGTGTCGGGGAGCAATTTTGATAATTCTTTGAGCGCGCCTTGCGCGCCGCTTACCGCGCGCATCTCCAGCCAGTGGCCGAGAAGCATGATGGTAATCAGGGTGGTGAGTTCCCAAAACAGAGCTTCCACGCCAGCGAATACCGCGTAGACGCTCCACAGGTATGCGGCCGAAATAGCGATGGCAATAAGCGTCATCATACCCGGAAGTCGCCCTTTGATCTCGCGCCATGCTCCGGCCAGGAACACGAAGCCGCCATAAAAGAATACTACTGACCCCAGTACGAGTGGAATCAAAATTTCCAATTTCCAATTTCCCATTTCCAATTTTGGCGGCGACCATCCAGAAATTTTATAGATAACATCGGCATAAAGCACGACCGGAATGGTGAGAATAAAACTTATCCAAAACTTCCGGAAAAACATTCTAGTAGAATGTCCGGCATGTTTATCGTGTCCCTCATGTCCCATTGATCCTTTTTTCTTTTTTGTGGGCACCAGTTGCATCCCGCATTCCGGACACATCCCGGGTTTATCCTGCACAATCTCCGGATGCATGGGGCAGGTGTATATTATTGCTTCTTTTTGTGGAATTGCCATATATTGCTCGTGTTTTTTAAATTGATACATTAACGCAATGGACGATCAGGACGATATTCTCCTTCCACTCGTGTGAACTGATCTTTCACGCAGGAATAAATAAGCGGCTGGCCGGTGGGGAGGTCTACAAATGGCACTTGATCATCGGCAATATGTTCTAAAAATTTGATGACCGCGCGCAGAGTGTTTCCGTGCGCCACCACGAGAATTGTTTCTCCCCGCTGCACTCTCGGGTGAATATATTTTTCAAAATATGGAACCACGCGTTGGTAAACATCCTGCAAACTTTCTCCTTTAGGAGGCCGGTCTTTAAAGCCACGGCGCCATCTTAAAACTTTTTTTGCTCCAAATATTCGCGCCGCCGCGTTTTTATCAAGTCCCTGTAAATCACCGTAGAACCGCTCATTAAGATTTCTACTAGTAAAAATTGGGATGGTTTCACGGATAAAACTAGCCGGGGCTTTTTTAAGATGACTATACATTGGATCGCTTTCGTGCTGAAATACTCCAATTTTTTTCTGGTATGACGACATAACCAGTAAAGTTTCATGCGCCCGCTCAAGATGCGATGTAAAAACCGCGTCATAATCAAACTGCCGACAATGATCGGCGACTTGGTGCGCCTCATCAATCCCCTTTTTATTTAGTGGGACATCAATCCAACCGGTAAAAATATTTAATTCATTCAAGCGCGATTCCCCATGCCGCACCAGAATCAGGGTTCCGTGTTTCATATAATTTTGCTTTGTCATGTATTTATCCCTTTGGTTTTTTAATAACTCGCGCCGCGTTCATTTATAATTTATCAGATTTTGGCTAAAAATTAAAGCTGGATTTCTTTCTCTAACCAATCAATCTTCTCGTGCTTTCTTCGCCAAAAAATATCTTCCCAAATATAGTGAACCGCGAGCATTGAATATTTACCATATTGCTTTTTGATATCATCTCTGATTTTGCTAACTGGAACAAGCGGCTTTTTGTAAAAAAGCCGAGAATATATTTTTTGTTGCCAAGGCGCGATATGATCAAAAGTGTTGTATTGGTGGCAGACTTCAAAGAGCAAAATACGGGCGGTTTCCGGCCCTACCCCATATAATTTCATCAGTTCTTTTTTGGCACTTTCTTGATCAACTGTTCGCAATTTCAGCTCGTCAATTTTGCCTTTGGCAAAATCTTGCGATAAACGCTTTATGAATTTTGCTCGGTATCCAATTTTCAAATCTCTCAAATTTTGCTCTGAAACATCGTTGAGTTTTTCCGGTAGCCAAATTGCAAAAATCTCTTTGTCGTCAAATTTCAGTTTTGTTCCATAGTTATCGAGTAAAACATTCGTCATTTGTACCGTTCTGCGAACAGTTGCATTTTGTAGAAGCACGGCAATGATAAGAAGCTCGTATAAATTATGCGCGCTTGAATTGCGCATACCCAGCCACTTTTTAAAAATCGGATAAAAGCGTTTATCGCTTTTGGCAAGCTTGTTAAATTCTTTTAGATCAGCGTTCAAGTCAAACCGCCAGATAATCTCTTGTTTGATTTTTTCAAGCTCGTCCTCGGAAATATTTTTATCGTAGAAAACGGAAACTTTTATTTTTGGCTTTTGCACCTTACCCTTATTTTCAATTTTGATACCAAAAAGTCGTTTGCCAATTCTGATGGTTTGCCAATATTTACCGGATTCCCAATCGGTGAGTTTATCAGGATAATGCGAGGGTTTATGAAAAGTGCCATCAAAATGGAACGGCAAGGTTGGGGAAATAAAAAATTCCTTTTTGTTTTTCAATATTTGGGATTTCATAAAACTGTCGGTTCATCAATGGAAAAATACTTTTTATCCGTGTCAATAGTCGCCGTGCAACCAATCGGTAAAATGTAGTTTTCAGTATTGTGTCCAAGTTCGCCGATTTCCAAAATCGGAAAAAAAGAATCTTTAGTAACTTCAGAAATTACATCAGCTACTTCGCGGTTTTTCTCTTTGTCTTTCATTTCGTGATCTTCGAACCAACCAATTACCAAGCCGCGAATTTTTCCGAAAATACCATTCAACTTTAAGGCCGTAAACTGTCTATCAAGGTGACCTACATCGTCCGTGCCTTCTAGGAACAAAATGGCGTTTTCGAAATTCGGCCCATATCCAGCGAGCATTGTGCTACTCAAACAACCAGAATGGCCGCCTACGAGTATTCCTGTAGCTTTTCCGCTACGAATACTACGCCAACCAAAGCGTTTTATCTCTTTCCTTTCTTGGTGTTGCCAGTTCTCGTCCTCGTGGAGTTGTCCGACATTCCCATCAAAAAAAGTTTTTATAAAGTTTTGTTTGTAAGGTTCTGTAACTTTCCGTCCGAAAGTCCATAACAAATCAGGACCATGATAAGTTACTAAACCCGTCTTCGAAAAAATTGCGTTGAGCAAAGTCGTGCCATCGGAAATTCCAGCAAAAATTTTAGGGTTGTGTTTGATGGCCTCGTAATTAATTCCGTCGAGTAAATGATTAGCAGTTTCGCCGCCTT
>CAZBFB010000065.1:0-30100 GCA_964491085.1 uncultured Gammaproteobacteria bacterium
TTTTTTAGCTGGTTACTAGTGAGCGCATTGTCGCCGCTGGGATTATTGTTAGCCGGGTTGGTGCAAATGTTTCGGATTAAGAAATCGTTTAAGAAGGAACAGGCACTGTAGCTTTAGGTTTTCATTCACCTTCGGCAGGTCTGATACGGGGAGCACATAATTTTCTGCTGAAAATTTGTTAGACTCACGCCGGCCGCGTTCCGTCGCTCCCCTTAATCAGACCTGCGCTTCGGCGAATGAAAAAGGGTTTATATTCTTTAAACGAAAGCACTTCGTATATCAACTAGTTAGCTAAAACAATAATCCACCTAGTATGAATAAAGAAATCAGTTTTAAAAAAATCTTGTACTCTAAACTGAATGCAAGACAGCAAGAAAATTATAATTACCAGAAAGCGTCGGCAATTCTAGCTGACTACGGATTCAACACACTTCGACTTTCAGATGACTGGCAGGGGGCTGATTTTATCGCCATACATATTAGTGGGAAAGATTTTTTAAAAGTACAACTTAAGGGTGGTCTTAGTTTTTATAAAAAATATATTGGTAAAGATATTTGGGTTTGTTTCCCGTATCAGGCAAATTGGTTTCTTTACCCGCACGATATACTACTTGAAATATTTGGAGAGAAAATGAATTTTACCAAAACAAAAGCATGGAAGGATGGGGGCGGATTTCGCTGGCCTCGACCAACTAAAAGTCAAATTTTAGTTCTCTCCAAATATATACTATGAACGTAAAAAAACTTTCAAGAAAAGGAAAAGAAGAGTTATATAAAAAAGCAACGGCCAATCTACAGCATCATTGGGGTAACCCAGTTGACGATATTTTGGATTTTTCTAATTTAACAGATAACGATCTTGAAGAAGGTATAAAAAATAGTATTAGTCAACTCAAATTTGAAAAAGTAATCTCTCCTATTGAAGTTACTATAAAATATTTAGTTATTACCTTTGTGGTTTTAGGTATGCTTGGATTATTGGTTTTTGGCATCAAGCAGTTATTTTAAATAATTTACTAGATCACTCAAATTTGCTTTCACATCGTTTTGATAAATTTAGGATAGCCTGAAAGTTTAGTGGAAATAATAATTAGTATTAGTCCATGAAGCAATTTTCTAAGTGGTCATTGTTGTTGATAGTTTTAGTTGAACTGGCTTCGTATGCTGGGTTTTTTTATCCGGCGTTTGGGAATATTGTTTTTATTATTGCCGTGATTGCGGCGGGGGTAGCGACGTTTAAGAAACTGGAGTATGGGTTGTATATCATGATCGGGGATTTGTTGTTGGGGTCGAAGTCAGGGGCGTTGTTGGGGTTTATGAGCGGGGATTTTTTCTTGTCGTTTCGGATGGCGTTTTTTGTTATTTTTTTAAGCGCGTGGTTGCTTGTCCTGTGGCGCGAGCGGCGCTGGCCAAGATTTTTTTCGGATCGGTTGATCTGGGCGTATGGCGCGTTGGGTTTAGTTTTTATTTTGGGAATTATTCGCGGCACCATGTTAGCCAACGGCGCGGCTAATATTTTTTTTGATGCTAATGCATGGTTATATTTTTTGTTGATCTTTCCGGTGTACGAGACACTTAATTCTGTTGACACCATGAATCGCGTGTTCAAGTTGATTAGTTTGGGTATTATGTGGTTATTGGTAAAAAGTTTGTTGGTGCTGTATTTTTTTTCGCACAGCATCATCGGGCCGCGCGAAGATTTGTATCATTGGCTGATGGAGACGGCGACTGGGCAAGTAGCCTTAGTGGCGGGAAGATTTTATCGGGTATTTTTGCAGAGCCAGATGTGGGCGATGGCGGGGGTGTTGGTAGTGGGAACGGGTTTATTGTTGAGGCGCGCGCGCCCACGATCGTTCCGCGCGTGGGCGATGTTCACTGGCAGTTTGATGTTGGTGTTATTGAGTTTTTCACGATCACTGTGGTTGGGCGTAGTGGTCGCGCTGCTTGTTCTTGGTATTGTTATGGTGATCATGCGTTGGGCGCGGGTGCGGGATGTGGTGGCTGGAGGTTTGATAACGATGGTGTTACTGGCCGCGAGTTGGGGCGCGATGCAAGGTGTAGTTGATTTCCCCTGGCCAACCGTGGGTGCGGATGGGGGAAAGGCGTGGTTGGATCGTGTGTCCGGATTATTCGGGCAGGCGGGCGGATCAACGCGTTTGAATCAGCTCGCACCTCTGCGCGCCGCGATCAGTGAGCATCCGATTGCGGGTTGGGGTTTTGGCAAAGAACTTACCTACACCACGACCGATCCGAAAAATATTTTAGAAACCGTCAACGCGCAATTTACCACCTATGCGTTCGAATGGGGTTGGCTGGATTGGTGGTTAAAAACCGGCCTGGTGGGGCTCTTGGCATACGCGGTTCTTATTGGTATACTCGCCTGGCGTTTATGGCATCGGGCCTGTCGTGCCGAAACGCCGGAATTACGCGCCTGGTGGTTGGGTTGGTTCGGTGTTCTTGTTGCCCTTGTTACTATTCACGCCACCACACCATATTTGAATCATCCGCTGGGGATCGGGATTATTATAATTGTTACTTCAATTAGCAATAAATATCTATTAGTATCGCGTAGCGAGTATCTATGAGTATCAGATACTAATTGATACTGGCTCGCTCCGCTGGCGATACTAATTGATACTCACTGATACTCATTGTCATGGACGAATACACCGCAAAAACTCGCGATTGGTTGAATGAACGATTCCAAAAAGTTGATGCCCGCGGGGTGTACATCGCGCATCAGCCGATTTATGGTTTGAAACGTGGGGCGCACGAACCGAATGTGACGGCACGCTTGTCGCGCACTTTTCAAATTATGCGCGTTTTGCGTACTTTGCCGTTGGCGTCATTTCTCGATGTCGGCGCGGCGGAAGGATATTTTACCGCGCTGGTGCGCGATGTGTTTCGTGTGCCTGCCACCGCGTTTGATTTGTCGTGCGAAGCGGCTAAGCGCGCGCAAGAATTATATGGTCTTGAGGCAGTGGCCGGCGATGTTCATGCCCTGCCGTTTGCGGACAACAGTTTTGATGTGGTGTATTGTTCGGAAATGATTGAGCATGTGACCGATCCGGCGCGAGCGATCGCGGAATTGATTCGCGTGGCGCGGCAAGCAGTCGTCGTTACGACGCCGTATGAATCGGTGACGAGCTCATTGTCGCGTGCGCACGAGCACGGGGGTGAGCCGGAACCGCACGGGCATATAAATGTTTTTGATGAAGCGAAATTGCGGGCGTTATTTCCGGGTTTGGTGGAAGTGGTGCCGTTGCGTTTTCAGCCATTGTTGTACGCGATGGTGGCGACGGAAGGACCGGAATTGCCGGATCATGTTGTCAGCCGATACCATCCGGCGCTGGTTCGCGCTTATCGCGCGTGGCAACCGCTGGCGCGGGCGGTATTTGGCGAGCGCCTGGCGCGTGGTTTGATTAAACTCGATGCTCGTTTGGTCGAGCGTTGGCCGCAACAGCGTTGTGATTTTTTGGCGGTCTATCAAAAAATAAATGAACTCGAACGACGCACACCGGATCCGCTCGACGATGACCTGCTGGATTTTATTTTGTATCGTCATGTGTTGGCGGAGCAACCGCTCGGCTGGTTTCAAGAACACGCCCGGACAAATCTAAACGTAGTTGATCATACTTAACTACGAATGTACGAATGAGGTACGAATGTACGAATTTTAATCTCGGTTAGTTTGATTTCATTGGTAAATTCGTCTCAATTCGTACATTCGTAGTGACTAATCGTACATTCGTAGTTTCCTGACGTAACTTCGTAGTAATATGAATTTAGTATTTCAATTGGTCACGTGGAACGGTGCTGACATTGTCGGTCGTTGTTTACAAAGTTTGGAAGCGTTACACGGCGGACCGTATCAGGTTGTCGTGATTGACAATGATTCACATGACGCCACGCGTGAAATTATTAGCGCTTGGGCCGAGACAACGCGGCATCAATTTTTACTGCTTGGCCGGTCGACAAATACCGGCTTCTGTGGCGGACATAATTTAGCATTTCAGTTGAGCACCGCGTCCATCGTGTGTTTGTTGAATCAAGATGTTTTAGTTGCGCCCGAGTTGGCCGAACGGGCGATGGCGTATTTTAGCGCGCATCCGGAAGCGGCCGGAATTAGTCCGTTGATTTTTTCTTTGCGTGATGACGAACCAACCGATTTGATTGACACCGCCGGCTTGCAACGGTTCCGTTCCGGTCGCGTGGTGGATTGGATGCAAGGGGAAGAGTGGCACGATGGTTTATTGGCGGAGCAACCAGTTTTTGGCGTCTCGGGCGCTTTACCTTTGTTTCGACGAAGTGCGCTGGAAAGCGTAGCTGATCAAGGAAATATTTTTGATCCGCAATTTGACAGTTATAAAGAAGAGGTTGATCTGGCTTGGCGATTTGAAATGGCTAGAAAAAGTATTGTGTTCGTGCCAACCATTCAAGCGTGGCATCGGCGTACCGCTCGCGGTGGCGTTGATGTATCGGATCTGGCGGCAAGCGACAATCGCCAAACAAAATCAGCGCGTGTCAACACCTTGTCGTGGCGTAACCACTGGTTTGTGTTGATTAAATCCGTGCCGCGAAAATTTTGGCAACGCCACTGGTTGTTTATTCTATGGTATGAATTTAAAAAAATTGTTTGGCTGGTTTTGTTCGAACGAGCGACACTAAAAAGTATTCCAGAGATAGTTAGATATCGGCTTCGACATCGGCTGTAGTTGTTATTACTACGAAGTTACGAATGGACGCGAATAATACGAATGGATTAATTAAGTATTCGTATATTTCGTAAGTATTCGTACCTTCGTGGTAATTATGTAAAGTGTTTATGAAGAAAACAATCTTATACGGTCTTTCTGGTGAAGGTCTGGGACACACTAGTCGAGCGCGAGCGCTTGTGCCATATTTGGAACACCTCGGGTACGAAGTGCATGTGGTTGGTACTGGTCGAGCTACGGAACAACTGAAGTGTGAGTTCAAACACTACTCGGATATTTTTGGTTTTCATATTACCTATCGTGCCGGCAAAACGGATTTACTCGAAACATTGGCGCATAATTTATTTGCTTCGCGTCGAGCGGTGCGCACCATGTTAACGCTTGATCGATTGGTGAAAACAATTAAACCCACTGTGGTGATTTCTGATTTTGAGCCGTTCGTTACTTATACCAGTTATAAACATCGCGTGCCCCTGATTTCGGTGGATAATCAACACGCCATCACACACGCGGTGATACCTCGAGCAGTGCACAATCGCTTGGCTCACTTGGCGGCGGACGCGGTGGCACGTTTGGTGGTGCCGCGGGCGGGGCATTTTTTTATCACCAGTTTTGTGCCGCTCAAAACCAAAAGAAAAAACGTGACCATTATTCCACCCTTGCTTGATCCAGCGGTTCAGCGCTATTCTGACAAGAGTGGGGACTATGTACTCGTCTATATTAACAACACTTCACGACAAGATGTTTTATTTCCAGTGCTCGAGCGTATCCGAGCGCGGTTTATTATCTACGGCGCCAGACCGGGCACCAAAAGTAAGTCGCTAATCATTAAACCGATTTCACGATCTGATTTTTTGCATGATTTAGCCAGCGCTCGCGCCGTGATCGGTACAGCCGGTTTTTCCTTGATTTCAGAAGTCCTTTGGTACAAAAAACCTTTTTTGGCTTTGCCGTCGCAAGATCAGTTTGAACAATTATTGAATGCCTATCAATTAGAACAGGCCGGTTATGGCAAAGCGGCTTTCACCGATCCCACGCGTGAAGACATTGAATCGTTTTTGTATCGCGTGCCAGAGTTCACACAAGGAATCAAACGCTACCCACAGCAAGACATCGAGACACCATTGAAAGCGATTGGAGAGAAGGTGAAAGAAATTACTAATATCTAATTTCTAATTACTAATAGAAATTAGACATTCCCGCTTACCCCTATGATCGACGTCAGCTTGATTATTCTAAATTTTAAATCCGCGCGATTGGTGCAGTATTCTTTGAGAAGTATTTGGCGCGCTTTGCCTAAAAGTTCATTGGAGGTGATTGTGGTTGATAATGCCAGCGGAGATTCCTTGGAACCGATCGAACAAGCGCTGGCGGCTAGTCCGGTACCGGCGCAATTAATTCTGGCGCCGCGTAATGCCGGATATGGCGCTGGCAATAATCTGGGTATGCGGGCGGCGCGTGGGCGGTATTGGTTGATTGCGAATCCGGATATTGTTTTTTTACCAGATACGATTGACCGTTTGGTGCGCTATCTTGATCATCATCCGCAGGCCGCGATCGCCGCTCCGGCACTACAAAATCCGGACGGTACGAATCAGCCGTCTTGTTTTCGTTTTCATACGTGGCGCATTCCGCTTTATCGGCGCACTTTGCTCGGGAAGGCGCGTTGGGCCCAACCGGAATTGCGATATTTTGCCATGGCGGACATGTCACTTACCGGACCGACCAACGTTGATTGGGTGATGGGCTCATGTTTTTTAGTACGACGCGAAGCAGTGGAACGCGTGGGAATGTTCGATGAACAGTTTATCATGTATTTTGAAGATACGGATTGGTGTCGTCGATTTCACCAGGCCTCTTGGGATGTTCAGTATTTGCCCGAGGTGCGAGCCATTCATTATTATCGTCGTCAATCGGCGGACGCGACTGGTTGGCGCGTAATGTTTTCGCCGTTAGCCAGAACGCATATTAAAAGCGCTATTCGTTATTTTTACAAACATGGCATCAACTCCCACTCTGCTCCCACGACATAAATCACATCGTTGGCATTGGTTTGTTTGGCCGGTGGTTATTGGACTGGTAATTGTCGGCTCGTATCTTTTTGCTTGGTACCGTCTTAATCGTTTGATCGAGACGTCATTGGCCAGTACCAGTAATTTGAACACGGCACCATCCAGTAGAGCATTGGGGAAAATTGTGTTGGCTTTGGCCGGATGGCCTCGCGAAAAAACTTATTTGGTATTGTTTCAAAATAGCGCCGAGCTTCGTCCCACCGGCGGCTTTATTGGCAGTTTTGCGGTGGTGCGCGTGGCTGAAGGTAGAATTAAGGATTTGCAAGTAGCGGATTCATACGCGCTGGATAAACCAAGCGAAAATACGGAGCGTCCGCTCGCGCCCGAACCACTACAGCGTTGGAATGCGACCCCGCGGTGGTATTTTCGGGATAGCAACTGGGATCCGGATTTTCCGACCAGCGTGGCGCGCTCGTTACAATTTTTTTATGATGAGCAGGCGGCTGGTACGGTTACTTATGCCCAAAACTTTGATGGCGTAATCGCCATTACACCTTTAGTAGCCGAACGTTTGCTGGCGTTATCTGGGCCGATTACAGTTGATGGCATCACTTTCAAATCAGGAACATTCCGCGCTGATCTGCAGGAATACGTGGAGCGTGATTATGCCAAAGCAGGAGTACCGCGCTCTCAACGCAAAGCTATAATTAAAACGGCGGCCTGGCAGATTATTAAACAAATTTTGACAGCCAAAGAGGCGGGCCTGGCCGATGTGACGCGTGTATTTTTGACCGGTCTTAAGGATCGTTCCGTGCAATTATGGTTTACCGATACGGTACTGCAGAAAATGGCCACAGCGGCGGGTTGGTCTGGCGCCGTGCGTGCCACGGCGGGCGATTTTATTATGTTGGTAGACGCAAACTTGGCTAGCTTGAAAACAGATCCAGAGGTTGAGCGTTCGATTCATTATCAGGTTACGGAAACAGATAATGGCTTGATGGCGCGGGCGGATATTGATTATAATCATCGGGGCGCTTTTAGTTTCACCACCACTCGTTATCGGAGTTTTACGCGCTGGCTGGCGCCGGCGGGTAGTGAGTTACTGCGCGTGGAGGGTGCCGAATTGACCGATCGTCGCGATGTGGCCGGTCCGGTATTTTCTGAAAAACTGGGTGACAAAATGAGTTTTGGCGCCTTTATTTCCATTGAACCGGGACAACAGCATCGCTTAAGTTTTATTTATCGTCTTCCCCCGAGCGTGCTTGACCGCTGGCGCGCCGGCTCGTATACTCTAATAGCTCAAAAGCAAGCGGGTACCGCGCGCTATCCGTTGTCCGTTGATTTACTTTCTCGTCAATCGGTGCAGGCGAATGTAACCTCGGGCTACATCGTTACGCAATCGGCTCCGACCCATATCCAACTCAACGGCGCGTGGGGAGAAGATGAGTATTTTGGGATAAAATGACCAATTTCTAATTCCTAATTTTTTAATTTTCGCTAGAGGCGGATCAGCCATTGGTTGAAAATCTAACCATGTTTAGGTATTGATTCGTCATTAGGTCAATTAGAAATTAGAAATTTTTAGATATGTTTGTCAAAAAAGTTGGCATTGATCTGGGGACGGCTAATACATTGGTGTATGTGCCGCGGCGCGGTATTACCATCAACGAACCATCGGTGGTGGCGATTTCGGTGATTGATCGAGCGGTTTTAGCCGTGGGTGATGAAGCTAAAGAAATGTTAGGACGCACACCAGACACGATCGTGGCTTCACGACCCTTAAAAGACGGCGTGATCGCGGATTACAAAACCACCGAAGCCATGCTCCGGTATTTTATCAATAAGGGCGTGGGCGGCATGCATATTTTTCGACCGGAAGTGATGATTGCTGTGCCGGCCGGTATCACTTCAACCGAGCGTCGCGCGGTGATTGACGCTTCCCTCGCGGCCGGAGCTAAAGCCGCATATATTATCAAACAACCAATTGCCTCGGCGATTGGCGCTGGCATTCCGATCGCGTCCGCCTCTGGTCATATGATTGTGGAAATTGGCGGCGGTACGAGCGAGATTGCCGTGATTTCTCTCGGCGGCATTGTGGCTAACACTTCGGTGCGCGTCGGCGGCAATAAATTAGATCAAGCCATTTCCGAATATATTCGGAAAAAATATAATTTAGCCATCGGTGAGCGCACCTCGGAACAAGTCAAAATTCAAATCGGCTCGGCTTTATTTTTGGATGATAAACTGGCCATGGATGTGCGTGGCCGCGACATGATCTCCGGTCTGCCGCGCACGGTAAAGATTGTTTCCGATGATGTGACGGAAGCAATTCAAAACGAATTACAATCTATCATCGTCGCAGTCAAAGATGTGTTGTATCGCACGCCGCCGGAACTCTCGGCCGATGTCATGGACAAAGGTATGGTATTGTCCGGAGGCAGTGCCCTGTTGCGCAACTTGGATAAATTATTAAGCCGCGCCACCGGCGTACCGGCGTATGTGGCGGACGAAGCATTGTTGTCGGTGGTAAAAGGCACGGGCGTGGCGTTGGAAAATTTGGATAGTTATAAAAAAAGCGTGCTGGCGACACGATAAGTGGTTTGTAATCTGTAATCCGTAACTTGTAACTTGTAAAAAGAATCTGAATTAAAATTACGGATTACAAGTTACAGATTACGAGTTACCTATGATTTTAGGCATTGACGCCTCTCCCGCCTTGCGCTTGGAAAAGACAGGCGTGGAGTGGTATACATTTCATTTGGTGCAAGCGTTAAAGACCATTATCCCGCCCACCGTGCGGGTGATTTTATATGCGCCGCAACCTTTGAGCGAATTAGGTGAATCATTGCCCAGTAATTGGGAAGCGCGCGTGTTGGTTTGGCCGTGGCGGCGGTTGTGGACGCAAGTGCGTTTGACGCGCGAATTGTTAGCGCATCCGCCGGATGTATTTTTTTCTCCGGGCCATGTTCTGCCGCGCAAGACCGCGCCCAACACTAAGCTCGTTACCACAATTCACGATTTGGGTTGGTGGGCGTGCCCGGAAGCATATTCGTTTTTCGCGCGGCGGTATTTGCATTGGGGTTTTGCGCAAGCCATGGCGCGAGCACAGATATTATTTACGCCGTCGCAAGCCACGCGGCAAGATATTTTAGCGCGTTATCCGAAAATTAACGCGGACATTGCCGTTACGCCATTGGGTATTGCTGAGCGATATTTTTTCATTACGCCAGACACGATGCGCGCGGTGCGTGCGCGGTATCATCTGCCGGAAAAGTTTTTTATTGTAGTGGGCCGTCTGGAAGCAAAAAAAAATACCGATGCGATTATCAAAACATTTGTATCACTGATTGAGGCGAGGACGATCGGAGCAGACACGGCATTAGTGTTTGTCGGTCAAAAGGGGAGTGGCTGGAACGATCGGGGGTGGCGTTTAACCCAAACACAGTATCCTAATCGTTTATTTCACCTCGGCTGGCTTACCCAAACAGATTTACCAGCGTTGGTGGGCGCGGCCCAGGCATTAATTTTGTGGTCGCGGTATGAAGGTTTTGGTTTGCCGGCCGTTGAAGCCATGGCCGCGGGTACGCCGGTGATTGCGGCCGGTCATTCGTCACTGCCGGAATTGATCGGCGATGCCGGAATTTTGGTACCACCGGACGATTGCGGCATGTTAGGTAATGCCATGCGCCGCATCGAATGCGAACCGGAACTCGTCAACCTCTTAACCTACCGCGGCTACGCCCGCGCCGCCAACTTTCGTTGGTCAACCACCGCGGAAAAAACCTGGGAGGCGATGAGACAAATATTTTCTTAATTACTTTTTGTATGCTATCATACTGTCATGATTAGTTTTATCGGACACACAAAACAGGCGGAATTATTGGCGCGGCAGGTGGAGCGGAGGCGGGTTTTGTCCGGGTATTTATTTTGCGGCGTCAAGGGGTTGGGGAAGACGCGGGTGGCTGGTTGGTTTAGTGAGGCGCTCGTGTGTTCACGGCCGGTGGGCGGGCAAGCGTGCACTACCTGTGTGTCGTGCGAGGCCTATGAACATAGTACGCATCCGGATGTGATTTCGATAGCGAGCCATCAGGCAATCGGTCTGGATGAGATTAGAGCCCTACGCGAACGATTGTTACTTCAGCCGATATTGGCTAAGCGCTGGGTGGTCATGATTGAAGACGCGGCGTTGTGCACCATTGAATCCTGGAACGCGTTATTAAAAACATTGGAAGAGCCGCGTGGGGCAACGGTGTTTATTTTTGTTACCCATCGTTCTGATCGGATTCCGGCGACCATTCGTTCGCGTTTGGCCACAGTTTCATTTGCGCCACTTACTCTACACGAATTGAGTGCGAGTACGACGGGTGAAATTGCGCCGGAACAATTAGTGGTCGCGGCCGGGAGACCCGCCTATTTGGCCAGCTTACCAAACGAAACCAGCGCGCCACAATCAGCGCTTGATTTAATTCAGGCCTGTGACAAAACGTCGGTTCGTCAGGAACAAATTAGTTTGATACAATCTTATTGTCAGCGCCGGCGCGCGGAATTACATGCTTGTCTAGTAACGCCAACGGACGACCGTACGCCGCTCGCGATCGCTAGCCAAATTCGTCAAGTCACGGCAGCGGAAGAATTTTTAGAAAGACATATTACGCCAAGTTTAATTGCTCGTTTTTTATGGTTTTAAATTTTTTAAAAAATAAATTTAGTTCCTCCCTCTTTAACAAAAGGGGGAGGTTAGGTGGGGGAGAATTCATCCCCTCCCTGACCCTCCCCTTGAGTACAAGAGGAGGGAAATGGGTTCTTTTAATGGTTGCACTTTTGGTTATAGGTGCCGGGTGTAATGTTCGGTTTCGGACCGGCGGTGAAGACGGTGGTGTGTTCCTGTCGAAAGATCGCGGACAAAATTGGGAACAGCGGGTGGCTGTGCCGGCGGTTGGAAAAATAAAAGCGACGACAATTGATAATATTGACGTGAATCGAATTATTATGAGTCCAAAAGATAGTCGCGTGCTTTACGCCGCCACCAACAATAACGGTTTGTATCAGTCATCATACCAAGGTGATACTTGGAAACAATTATTTGCCGGCCGGGCGGTGGTTGACGGCTGGGTTGATAATGAGGCGAGCCAGCGTTTGTTTATGGCGCTGCCCACGCAGATTGTGATGAGTGAAGATGACGGCCAGCAGTGGAAATTGATGTATGAAGAACAAGTGCCCAAAGTTGCTATCACAGTTTTGCGCCAATCGCCGCGCAATCCGCGATTAGTGTTTGCTGGTTTGTCTGATGGACGCCTATTGGTGTCGCGTGACAAGGGTGTGCAATGGGCCCGGCTAACCCAATTTGAACGCGAGCGAGTGATCGAGCTGTTTCCTTCAGCGCATAATGCTGATCGTTTATTTGTGGTAACGAGTCAGGCCGTTTATCGTAGTGACAATGGCGGTGTGTCGTGGATTAATTTGACAGAAGCTTTGGCCACACAATTTTCCGGCATTAATCAAAATATCAACGCGGCCGCGTTTCAAGTTGGTCGTGGAGTAGATGAAGAAATGATTGTGTTCGCTTCAAGTTATGGACTTGCCGTGACGGGCAATGGCGGTGTAAGCTGGTTTGTGCCATCATTGATTCAACCGCCGCAACGGGTAGCGATCGTGAGCGTGGCGATTGATCCAAAAAATCGGCAGATACTGTATTATGCAACCGCGAGCGCGCTCTATCGCACGGTTAATTCCGGCGGCGTCTGGCACTTTTTGCCCTTGCCTTCAGCCCGCGCACCGGTGAGTTTGGTGATCGATTGGTATGATCCGAAAATTATGTATCTGGGGGTAAAGCGGGTGAAGTAATAAATTACCAAATTGCCAATTTATAAATTGCTCATAAATTATGGATATAAGTTCGTTTGAAAAATCGGCCGGGTTAGCAGTGGAACATTTTAAAAAAGTATTAAGCGAGATTCGGATTGGAGCGGCTTCGCCGGCGTTGGTGGAGAATATTATGGTGGAATGTTACGGCGCGCAAACACCCTTGTTGCAGTTGGCCAGCATTCAAGTGCCGGAAGCGCGTACATTGGTTATTCAGCCGTGGGATAAAAGTGTTTTAAAAGATATTGAGCGTGCTTTGCAAACTGCCAATATCGGCGCGTCGCCGGTGGTGGAGGGCACGCTGGTGCGCATCTCGATTCCGCCGCTCAACGAAGAACGGCGCCGCGAGGTGGTAAAAGAAATTAGTCAGAAACGCGAAGAAGCCCGCGTGCAGTTGCGCCAGGCGCGCGATGAGATTCGCGCTGAAATCGAAGCGGGGAAAGTCGCCGGCACCGTAACCGAAGACGACAAATTTCGTTTGTTTAAAGATATCGACAAAAAAATGCAAGAATTTTCCGAACAAATCGAGCGCCTAGCAAAAGAAAAAGAAGAAAAAGTTTTAAAAATTTAGTATTCATAATAAATATCTATAAGTATCGCGTAGCGTGGCGAAGCAAGTATCTATAAGTATCAGATATTAATTGATACTGGCTCGCTTCGCTCGCGATATTAGTTGATACTCATTGTTGTTTTATGACGGTATTTATTTTTTTGGCGGTTTTATTGATTCTCGTCCTTGTCCATGAAGCGGGGCATTTTTTAACGGCGCGGTTGTTTGGGTTGCGCGTGTATGAGTTTGGGTTTGGTTTCCCGCCGCGGTTGCTGGGGTTGAAACGCTTGGCCGGAAAGTGGCGCTGGTTTCGCGGCACAGAGCAAATTGTGGCGGCGGATGCGGATCCGGTTGGTACCGTGTATTCGTTAAATGCTTTACCGATCGGTGGGTTTGTGCGCATTCATGGCGAGCAAGGCGAAGATACTAATGATCCGACCAGTTTTGCGGCGCGGCCGATTTGGCAACGCTCACTCGTGGTATTGGCTGGCGTGTTGGGAAATATTTTGTTGGCTTGGTTGTTATTCAGCGGCGGATTGATGGCCGGTGTGCCGTCAATCATTCCGGAAAAAGTGCCCAGTTACGTCACCATCAAAGATCGCGCGATTCAAGTGGAAAGTGTGGTTGTTAATTCACCAGCCGCTGAAGCATTGGCGCCCGGCGATACTTTGCTTAAGATTGATACTTGGCCGATCGATCGTTTGGTAGTTGTGCCGGAGTATGTGGTTAGCCATGGTGATGCGGCTATCAATCTTACCATAAAACGCGGACAGGAAATAAAAAATGTGACGGTGACACCGCGGCGGGATGAACAGAATGTGCCGCGGTTGGGTGTACAGATTGTTGAGACCGGTATTATTCGGTTGCCGTGGTATCGGGCGTTGTGGGAAGGAGCCCGCACCACCGGCGATGTGGCAGTACAAATTGTCCAGGCGTTCGCTGGATTATTCACGAATCTCGTGCAAGGCCGTCCCTTGGGAGCGGATGTAACCGGCCCGGTTGGTATAGCGGTTATCACCGGTCAAGTGGCCAAACTTGGTCTGGCTCATCTGTTACAGTTCGTGGCCATGTTATCGGTCAATTTAGCTCTTATAAATGTGTTGCCATTTCCCGCGCTCGATGGCGGTCGTTTTTTGTTTTTAATGATCGAACGTGTTCGTGGCCGAGCGATTGTGGCCCGTGTTGAAAATCTCATCCACACCGTTGGGTTTGTTATCCTGCTTACTTTAGTGGTATTAGTAACCTATCGCGACGTGGCCCACTATGGGGCGGGATTTTTTCAGAATTTAGGCAAAGCGCTCGGGCTATAAGTTTTACAATATTACTACGAAATTACGAATGGACGCGAATAATACGAATAGGTTAATTAATCTTATTCGTATATTTCGTAATGATTCGTAACTTCGTAGTAATGCTTTCGTAATTTCGTAGTAATAAATATGTTCAAAAAGTTTTTCAATCGGTTTTCGAAAGACATGGGGATTGATTTGGGTACGTCCCACACGCTGGTGTATATCCGCGAGAAGGGGATTATTATTCACGAACCATCAGTCGTGGCCGTCAACACACGCACGGATCAAATTTTGGCCGTGGGTGAAGATGCCAAACGCATGCTTGGCCGCACGCCGCATCATATTTCTATTTCCTATCCGCTGGTGCATGGGGTGATTTCGGATTTTGAAGTAACGGAAAAAATGTTGCGCTATTTTATTCACAAAGTTCATCAAGAGCACGGCGCCGTGGCGCCACGGCCGCGCGTGGTCATTGGTATCCCGCTTGGTGTTACCGAGGTGGAGCGCAAGGCGGTTGAAGATGCGGTGCGGCAAGCCGGCGCGCGCGAAGTTTTGCTCGTAGAAACTGTAATTGCGGCGGCGATCGGCGCCCGTTTACCGATTCAAGAATCGCGCGGCATGATTGTGGCGGATTTGGGCGGCGGCGCGACGCACATGGCGGTAATGTCATTGGGCGGCATTGTGTTGTCGCGTTCGTTGCCGTTGGGCGGGAATGAATTGGATCAAATGTTGATTCAGTATGTTCGTGAAAAATGTAATTTGTTGATCGGTCCACGCACGGCGGAAGAAATAAAAATAAAGGTTGGTGCGGTGGTGCCACTGAAGCAGACTCTCGAGATGTCGGTGCGCGGCCGCGATTTAGTGTCAGGATTGCCGCGCGAAATTACTATTACTAACCGCGAAACACAGGAAGCGTTTTTGCGTCCGGTCAAAACAATTGTTGACGCCCTGCGCGACACGCTCGAAGGCACACCGCCAGAATTGATTGCTGATATTTATCGCACCGGTTTGGTGCTAACTGGTGGCACATCATTGTTGCGCGGTTTACCTGACGTAATCCAAAAAGAATTAACCGTGCCAGTGCACGTGGCCGATGACCCCATGACCGCCGTAGTCCGCGGCACCGGAATTTTGTTGGAAGACGAAGCGCTCCTACGCGAAGTAGTCCTACCAGCCGAACCGATGATTCGGCGTTCTTAATAGCCACCATGAAATTCACTCGTCTTATTATCGCGTTGGCGGTTTTGGTTTTGGTGGTGATTTTGTATTTGGTGGGAGTATTTCGGCCGGGGGTGGTTTGGTTGGAGGGGGCGCAGAATTTTGCGTTGGCGCGGGTGTCAGTATCGCGTTGGTCGTGGGTTGGTTTGAGCGCGGTGTTGGCTGATAAATTAAAATTAGCTGAAGATAATCGAACATTGCGTCAGGAGCGTGATGAATTGTTAGCCAAAATAGTAGGGCAAGACGCGCTTCAGCGTGAAAATGAATTTTTGCGCGGGCAAACAAAATATCAGCCACCCCAAGGATTTAATCGCGTGCTGGGTGCGGTGATCGGGCGGTCGTTGGGTGATGCTTCGTTGTTGCTGATTAATCGCGGTAGTGATGATGGGGTGCGCGAAGGGAATCCGGTGTTGAGTTCCGGCGGGTTGTTGCTGGGTCGCGTTGCCACCGTCGGTTTGAAAAGTTCCGGCGTTTTGCCGATAACGGCGGTGGGAAGCAAAATCGGTATTCGATTGCTTATGCCCGATGGGGTTACGGCGATCGCCGAAGGCAGTCATGGTCTGGGTTTGCGTGCGGTATTTTTGCCGTACGCTACTACGATTCCCGCCGGAACCATCGTGTTAACGGCCGGACTTGAACCCGGCGTGCCCGCGGATTTACCTTTGGGGAAAATTGGCGAAGCCAAACCAACACCCGGGCAGTTGTTTCAAGAAGCGAGTGTGATTGATGTCGCGACGGCGGAAACGACGCGCGAGGTGATAATTTTGTTGCCGCCGAGTTAATAAATTACCAAATTTCCAATTTTAAAATTGCCAAATAATTAATTTGGGATTTAATTGGAAATTTATAAATTGGTAATTTGGTAATTTTTTCTTCCCATGTTTTTTCTTCTCTATCCTCTCGCCGTTCTTCTGCCCTTGCTTGATCAGTGGCGCTTAACCGAGCCGCGGGTGTTGTGGTCGGTAGTATTTTTGACTTTGTTATTATTTCATGATCGGCGCCGGCCGGTGATTGTGGCGGCGTTGACGCTGGATTTGTTGGAACCTAATCATTGGCCGGTGTGGACAATTGTTTTTTGTATGGTCATCGGTTTGACCTGGTTTGTTGAAGTAAATAATTTGGCTAAGGGATATGATGAGGCCTGGTTGGCGATAAAAGGCGCGCTGGGATTGACGGGTTTTGTAGTAGTGCGTTGGTTGGTTTCGCCCGGGGAAACATTGTCGTGGCGCTGGTTAATTCAAGATTTTGGTTTGGCGCTTTTGGCGAGCGCGGTCGTGGCAATAATTATTTGGTTGATCACTCGTCGACGACGAGTGGCGTACGTTGTGGAATAGTTGGCAGTTCTCATTGTCAAGGTATAAAAAAATTGGTATAATTTTATCAGCATGATCAAGCTTCCGCGAATTTGTATTGACGCGCGTATGATGGGAGCCGGGGCAACCCGGGGAATCGGCCGTTATATTGAGGTAATGGTGGAAGCTCTGGCGCGCGAGCCGGTCTTGCCCTTTGAGATAACGCTGGTGGTTTTGCCCACCACGCCGGTATCAGAATTGGCGCAGGAACGATTTGCCTTGGCAGTCGTGGAGATTCCGTGGTACTCGTGGGCCGAACAACGTTTGTTGCCCAAGGTGCTGGAAAGTTTGCAACCGGATTTGGTGCATTGGCCGCATTTGAATGTGCCGTGGCAGTATCGCGGCGCGTTTGTGGTCACGGTGCATGATCTGATTTTGTGGGATCGGCCAGATACGCGTGCCTCGGGTCATCACCCCCTGGTTTTTTGGATCAAGTATTGGTTGTTTCGGCAGATCGCGCGATCAGCGATCGCGCGGGCGCAGGGGATTTTAACCGTGTCGCAATATGTGCGGCATCGCGTGAGCGAGACATTTGGTGTGCCGTTCGGGCGGATCGAAGTGTTGTATCCACCCCTCGCGCCACAAATTGTTGCCGCTCAAGGACAAGCTAGTCGCGCGTCTCAAAATCCATATGTGTTGTATGTCGGCAGTTTGTATCCGCATAAGAATATCGCCACGTTGTTTGAGGCATTCGCGATCGCGCGGCATACGATTCCGGAACTCGCGTTGGTGATTGTCGGCGCGCGCGATCGGTTTCGTGATCATTATGAGGCGCAAGTGCGGGAGCGGTCATGGGCAGATCGTGTGCGCTGGATAGAAGCGGTCTCGGATGAGGAATTGATCGGTTGGTACGCGGGCGCAACCTGTTATGTCCAACCATCGTTGGAAGAAGGATTCGGTCTGCCGCCGCTTGAAGCCAGTGTGATCGGTACACCGGTGATCGCGGCGCGGGCGGCTTCTTTGCCGGAAATTTTACCGATCACAACCAGCTTTGTCTCGCCGCTCGACAGCGAAGCGTATGCCCGGGAAATTATGGCCTGCGCCACCGGCACGCATCGTGAAATTGAGGAACCGAATTTTATGCGCCTGGAAGATACAGCCGAAATGATTATCGAATTTTATCAGAAGCACATACATCACTGCAACACTTAAACACTACAACACAAAAACAAAATTAATTATTCTCCGTTTGTTGCAGTGCTACAGTGTTTTAGTGCTGAAGTGTTGCAGTGATATAATATCATGGACAAGCCATCAAAAAAACGGGCGAAGCGTTCGAGTGCGGTGCGACGTACGACAGCCAAGGCGATCGCGATCGGGCCGCGAATGTTGCGCGTCAATATTACCAATCAGCCAGTAATGGAGCGGGTTTTAAATTTGCGAGCGCACGCTCCCGCACCAGCGCGGCATGCGGCGGTCATGGCCTCAGTGGACAGAGGGTCTCATCGTTGGAATACGCGGCGGCGTTTGACTGGTTTATTGGTTAGTATTGAGACGGAAATGCGCGAGACCAGCCAGCGCGTACGGAGTTCTGCTACCGCACGCAGTGCGGCGGCGTTTGCGGTCATTGCTTTAGCTTTGCTGATTCCGTTTCATGCTTTAATCGCGTATCAATCTTTGCAAGATACCAAAGGAAAGGTTTTGGGTGCTACCGTAACGAACACACTAATACAAAATAATGATATGCGCGAGCGTTTGGCACGAGTGGGCGAAGTGATTCAAGATTTGAATCCATTTTTAAAAAGTATTTTGGTATTGACCGCGCGTGGTCGCGAAGGGTTGGCGATTGTGGAAGTTGGACAAAATTTGGCGCGGGTGGCTGATGAATTTAAAATTATTGAACAAGTCGCCATTATTAGTCAGCCGCTGGAAAGATTAGCGACCGTTCGTGGGGCGATAGCTCGGATGACGGCGGCGGTAAAACAAGCGGCCCAAGCTATGATTTTTGTGCATGGCGAGGTGGTACCGGTTGAATTTCGGCCGTTGCTAGCGCAAGCGCAAGATCGTGTGCCGCGGCTGGGTCAGCAACTGGAACGTTTGAATAAAGTGCTCGCCATTTCGGATAGAATTGTCGGTGCTGGTCAGCCCCAACGTTATTTAGTGGCTTTTCAAAATAATCATGAATTACGAGCGACCGGCGGCTTTATTGGTAGTTACGCTATTGTTGAGTTTGATAAAGGGCAATTTCGTATCGTAGCTGTACCGCCCTACGGGTCATATACGCTTGATTATGGGTTGCGTACGTTAGTGTCGCCGCCAGCTCCTTTACAAGCTATTACTGATCGCATGACGTTCCATGATGCTAATTGGGATCCTGATTTTCCCACGAGCGCTCGGACGCTATTAAGTTGGTATGAAAAATCTGGCGGCGAAACACTTGATGGGGTGATGGCGATTAACGCGAGTTTGGTTCAGCAGATTTTAGGTGCGGTTGGTTCTTTGTCATTGACTGCTGGCGAGAGTATTAGCGCAGATAATTTTACCGCCACTGTAGAAGCTTTTGCGGCCACCCGGCGCGGTACAACCGCGCCACCGAAAGAGCTGTTATCACAATTGGCGCCGGTGTTACTCACAAAAATTTCTGGATCATTAACGAATGTCAAAACCGCCGGAGAACTTCTTGCTGTAGCGGCCAGTGGGTTGGCTAATCGCGATATTCAATTATATCATGTTGATCCGGTGGTTCAGCAAGTATTTTCCGATTTAGGTTATTCCGGAGCATTTTTACCAACAATTACTGGTGATGATTATCTGTTTCCGGTTTTCACCAACATCGGCGGCTGGAAAACAGATCAAGTCATGAAGACAAATTTTATTCTTAATACCAGCGTGGCGAATAATGGCGATGTGGAGCACAGCTTCACCATTACGCGCGTTCATAGTGGTTTAGCTAATGGTCCGGAAGGTACGGTGCAGGAAAACAAATCGTATATTCGTGTGTACGTCCCCGAAGGCGCCACGCTCTTGGCGAGCGATGGTTTTGATTTGCCGCCCGTTGTCACCGGAGAAACCACTCGCGTGCGCGTGTACAAAGAACACGGCCGTACGGTGTTAGCCGGTTGGTTGGTAACGCCGCGCGGGGAAACGCGCACGGTTAGTTTGCGGTGGCGCGTGGCGCAGTTACTTAATAGCAATCAAGCGGCGTATCGTTTGATTGTGCAAAAACAAGCTGGCTTAGAGCAGGCGACGTGGCAAGAACGTCATGATGGTTCGTTGGGACAAACGACGGTGGTGGTGCCGGTTGGAATGATGGCGGGGGAGGCCTGGCCACTGACCAGTGATATGGTTTTGAATATTAAACGTAAGTAGCTTGTGTCGGATCAGACGGAACAATTTAGTAACGCTCGTGGCGTGGGGCAAGGCGCGGTAATCGTGGCCTTGTTTTCAATTTTAGCAAAATTGACCGGCTTGTGGCGCGAGCGTTTGTTGGCCGGTATTTTTGGAGCGGGGGATTATCTTGATGCCTATGACGCGGCCTTTCGTTTTCCGGATTTGATTTTTAACACGCTGATTATCGGCGCGCTCGGCACGGCATTTATTCCACTTTTTTTGGATATTTGGCACAAAGAACAAAAACGCGCGCTTGAATTCGCCAGTGGCACTTTGCAAGTCATCACGGCGCTGTCGATCGCGATCGCTCTTGTCATTATTGTGGCCGCTCCGCTCGTAGTGCCGTGGCTCGTGCCGGGATTTCCGACTGCCAAGCAAGCGCTCGTGGTTGAATTAACGCGCATCATGGCGTTGGCGATTATTTTTTTTGGCGCGAGCAATGTGTTGGCCAGTTTGTTGAATGCGTTTCGGCAATTTGTGGCGTTTAGCGTTGCGCCGATTTTGTATAATTTGGGAATTATTTTTGGTCTGTGGTGGTTGGTGCCACACTGGGGCGTTAAGGGGGCGGCGTGGGGTGTGGTGTTGGGAGCGGTCATGAATTTATTGGCGCTCGTGCCGGCCGTGTTAAAAACTCCGTTTGCGTTTACCCGTTTACAATCGTGGCGCGATCATTTGATTCGTCGTTTACTCTGGCTCATGGTACCGCGCGTCTTCGGCTTGATGGTGTGGCAAATAAATTTGGTTATCACCACCGTGATCGCTTCAAATTTGCCGGCGGGCAGTTTAGCTATTTTTCAGCGGGCGTTTAATATTCAGAGTGTGCCGTTGTCGGTGTTTGGCGTATCCATGGCGATCGCGGCGTTTCCGTTATTCACTGCTCACGCGGTATCAGGCGATCGCGAAGCATTTGTCAAAACATTTTCATTGGCCACACGACGCATTCTCGTGTTGGTGATTCCGTTTTCGATCTTGCTGTTATTATTGCGCGCGCAAATCACGCGCGTGATTTTGGGAAGCGGCGCGTATGATTGGTCAGCCACGATTGCTACATTTTCCGTGTTGGCGGTTTTTGCGTTTTCATTTTTCGCGCAATCGCTTGTGCCGCTGTTCGCGCGTTCGTTTTACGCGTTTCAAAATACACGCACGCCGGTTATTATTAGTGTGATCAGTGTTGGGCTGAACATGCTGGGCGCTTGGTGGTGGGCGCCGCAGTGGGGAGTGATCGGATTGGCGGCGGCGTTTTCGTTATCCAGCATTGTCAACGCGATTTTATTGTTCGTGGTGTTTCGGTTTGATTTTGGCGCGTTAGATGAGCGACACATTGTTTGGACCTTGATTAAAACAACCGGTGCGTCATTTTTAATGATTCCGTTCGTGCAAGCGGCAAAGGTGCTCGTGGCCACGCATGTCAACATGCAAACTTTTGTCGGAATTTTTACTCAAGGCTTCACCGCCGGCCTCATCGGCTGTGCGGCTTATCTCATCGCCGCTTGGCTTTTTCGTATTGACGAACTGCTAGATGTTTGGCAAACTAGCGTAGATCGGATTAAGAAGTTTTCTTGGCGCTAGTGGTATGACAAATCAAAAAAATATCCGCAATTTCTGTATTATTGCTCATATTGACCATGGTAAAAGTACTCTGGCCGATCGGTTTTTGGAATACACGGGGGCGGTTGCGAAGCAGAAACTGCGGGCGCAGTTTTTGGATCAGATGGATTTGGAGCGTGAGCGCGGGATTACCATTAAGATGCAGCCTGTCCGAATGATGTATCATGCGCAAATTCCAAATTCCAAGCACCAAATTACAAACAATGCCAAAGCACCAAATTCCAAACCGGGAGAATACATTCTCAACATGATTGACACGCCAGGGCATGTTGATTTTCAGTATGAAGTTTCGCGCAGTATCGCGGCGTGCGAGGGGGCGGTGTTGGTGGTGGATGCGGTGCAGGGGATTCAGGCGCAAACGATTGCGAATTTATATTTGGCGTTGGAGCATGATTTGAAAGTTATTCCCGTCATCAACAAAATTGATTTGCCGAATGCGCGGATTGCCGAAGTGACGAATGAAATTACTAAATTGTTAGGTATCGCGGCTAGCGATATTGTAAAAATTAGTGCCAAGACCGGCGCGGGGGTGTATGAATTACTTGACCAAATCGTGGCGCGAATTCCACCACCGGCTGGTGAACAAACCGCTCCGTTTCAAGCGCTCATTTTCGATTCGATTTACGACACCTATCAAGGTGTGGTGGTGTATGTCCGCGTGCGTAATGGTACGGTAAAAATGGGCGACCGGGTGCGGTTTCTGGCTTCAAAATGTGAGGCAGAAGTGCTCGAGGTGGGTACGTTCGCGCCCGGTCGCGTGAAAACAAATGCGTTGGCGGCCGGCGAGGTTGGCTATATTGTTACGGGTATCAAAGAAATTAAAGAATGTCGCGTGGGTGATACCGTAACCATGTCGGCTGATGTGGGCGCCTTGTCCGGCTATCGCGTAATTCCACCGATGGTGTTCGCGTCGTTTTTTCCGGAAGAGGCCGAGGATTTTTTGCCTCTGCGCGAGGGCTTGGAACGATTGCAACTGAACGACGCGTCATTGCAATTCGAACCGGCATCGTCGCCGGCATTGGGGCGCGGATTTCGTTGCGGTTTTTTGGGACTCTTGCATATGGAAATCGTGCACGAGCGTTTGCATCGTGAATTTGATTTGAATATTGTGGTTACGGTGCCATCAGTCGCGTATGAAGTTACCACTGCGCAGGGTGTCTTGACTATCACCAACCCGGCCGAATTACCGGATCCATCAAGCATCCGACAAATCGCCGAGCCGTGGGTGCGGATTGAAATTATTACGCCGGCCAGTGTGCTGGGCGCGATGATGGAGCTGTGTCAATCGGCCCGCGGGCTGTGGCAGGGAACGGATTACTTGGATTCGGAGCGCGCGCTCCTGCGTTATGAATTACCGCTGGCCACTATTTTGACGGATTTTTATGATCAGCTTAAAGGTCGCTCGTCGGGGTATGCTTCGATGAGTTACGAATTTATCGGATTTAGAGTTGGTGATTTGGCGCGTTTGGATATTTTGTTGAACGAAGAACGAGTGGATGCGTTTTCGCGCATGGTCACGAGAGAAGAAGCCGAACGTGAGGGCCGACGCATGGTGGAGAAATTAAAAGAAATAATTCCCAAGCACACGTTTGCCGTGCCGATTCAAGCGGCGATCGGCGGTAAGATTGTGGCTCGTCAAACGATCAGCGCTCTGCGCAAAGACGTAACGGCAAAACTCTATGGCGGCGACGTAACGCGCAAACGCAAATTATTGGAAAAACAAAAAAAAGGAAAAAAGCGCATGCAAGCATCCGGCCGCGTGGTAATCCCGCAAAAAGCGTTTTTGGATGTCTTAAAGCGTGAGGAATAAAATCGCTTATTATTGTTGTAACTACGAATATACGAATTGAGACGAATTTACGAATTTTTCCGCCAAAGGCGGATCATCCTCTGGCTGGAAGTTCATCTTAATCTGTTTTCATTCGTAAATTAGTACAGATTCGTATATTCGTAGTAATAAAT
Source organism: uncultured Gammaproteobacteria bacterium (assembly GCA_964491085.1). Lineage (GTDB taxonomy): Bacteria > Patescibacteriota > Patescibacteriia > CAZBFB01 > CAZBFB01 > CAZBFB01. The sequence continues at coordinate 23,902 of CAZBFB010000065.1, forward strand.
ATGTTAAATCATCGTATCACTAAGGTTATTTGGACGGTCGTCGTTGTCTTGATGGTATTTAGTATGTTATTATTTACCATAGGACCGAATTTATTTTACTAATGATGTGGGAGGGGGGGTGTTGAAATGATAAAGATTTGGGTAGGAGTTAAAATCGGTGGATCATTGTTAAGGTCAAATGGGTACGAACTATGAAAGTATACGAATTATACGAACTGGATTATTTTTTTCGTAAATTTCGTACTGGTTCGTAGTTCGTATGATATGACGCTGTTGTGAATCCTTGGTATAGAAAAAAGTATGATTATCGTATATAATCAATTCACATGTTGAAGAACTTGCGGCATGATGAGGAAATCTTGATGATTTCGCGGCAGTACCCACTGACGCGGTTTAAGCAATTCTCGGCGGCGTTTTTGTTATTGTTCGCGCCGTTCTTTTTTATCGTGCCGTTGTTTCGCTGGGGCACGCCCGGCCGAGTGATTTTTGGTGTGGTGCTCTTGGCTGGCTTAGTAGGATTGGCGCGGGCGTTGACCATGTGGTATTTAAGCACGGTGGTGCTAACTAATGAACGTATTGTGCGCATGAATCAGGAAGGATTATTTGATCGTATGGTATCGGAAATAGAGCTTGGTAACATTCAGCACTCTTCCTACGAACATAAAGGTGTTTTGCAAACCATCTTGCGGTTTGGTGCGATTCAAATTCAAACCTATTCTGGCGCAGAATTGTCACTTGTCGGCATGAGCAACCCGCACATCCTCCACCACGCCCTGGTCGAAGCCCGTCGACAGGTGCGGGCGGAAAATTAAAAAATGAAATCCAAAGAACATAATTTTGCTTACATTGATGGTGCTAATCTTTATAAAGGGATTAGTGATCTTGGTTGGAAATTAGATTATCGACGTTTTAGAGTTTGGCTCAAGGAAAAATATTCAGTTGAGCGAGCATATCTTTTTATTGGTTTGATTCCAAAACAAAAGGATCTTTATACATTTTTACAAGAGGCCGGATATACCTTGATTTTTAAAGAAACAACCTTATGATGGTAAAGGTCAAATAAAAGGTAACTGTGATGCGGATCTTGTGCTCTGGACAGTTCGAGACGCATATGAAAATAGTTGTGATAAAGCAATCGTTGTTTCGAGTGATGGTGATTATGCGAGTTTGGTACAATTCTTGCAGAAAAAGAATCGAATATGTGTGGTGCTCTCCCCTAATAATAAATGTTCTATTTTGTTAAAAAGAACAAATGTCCCTATTTCTTATTTGCAAGATCAGCGAAAATTATTTGAGTATAAATGAAAAAGCCCCCGATACGGACGAACCGTATAAGGGTCTTTTTCGTGGTGATAGTGGTATAATAGCATAAGGAGTGGATAAGTCAATTGCCAATTTTCCACAATCTATGGTCGCGCAACGCAAACGAAAAAAAACCATGTTGATATTTCTAGGGTTGGAACTCCTGTTGGTGGTGTTGATTTTGTTTTCGCTGGTGCGCGAATATCTGCGCACCCGGGTTATTCGGCAAGAACGCAATGCTCTGGAATCCAGCGTGACTAAACTGATTCAAGAGCGTGAAGATCTTTCCGGACTGATTCAAGAATTCGCCTCCCCGCAATTTCAAGAAAAAATCGCTCGCACCAAACTAGGGTTAGCCAAACCGGAAGAAAAAGTATACGTCGTCCGTGGCGATTTACCGCCAGCACTAGATGTCGCGCCCGGAGCCGCCACCGCGGAACTTTCTCCCGCGCGTTTGTGGTGGAAGTATTTTTTTGAAACACGCAATTAATCACAACTTAAAACAGTTGTATTTTATCTTGTATTTTATTTGGCATAGTGGTACATTGGTTGTGCCTATACAATGTGCCGAAGTAGCTCAGCTGGTAGAGCAATACTTTCGTAAAGTAGAGGCCGCGGGTTCGACTCCCGCCTTCGGCTCCATACTCTATTCATATGCGTGTTTCAAAATTATTCCCCAAACCAACAAAAACAGCGCCGCATGATGCTGATACGGCCAATGCGCAGTTTTTGATTCAAGGCGGATTTATTGATCAGGTTATGGCCGGGGTGTATTCATGGTTGCCGTTGGGATTGCGTGTTTTGCGCAAGGTGGAGCAGATTATTCGTGAAGAAATGAACGCGCTCGGGGCGCAGGAATTACTTCTGCCGGCCTTGCATCCGAAAGAAAATTGGGAAACAACCGATCGGTGGGATAAAGTTGATGTATTATTTAAATTAAAATCACGTAGTGGCAAAGAATACGCGCTCGGATCAACGCATGAAGAAATTATCACGCCGCTTGTAAAAACATTTGTGCAATCATATAAAGATTTACCGCTGGCATTGTATCAAATTCAAACAAAATTTCGCGATGAGTTGCGCGCCAAGTCCGGCGTTCTGCGCGGACGGGAGTTTGGCATGAAAGATATGTACAGCTTCCACGCCACGCAAGCGGATCTGGACGCATTTTATGAAAAAGCCAAACAAGCGTATCTCAATATTTTTTTACGTTGCGGGCTTGAAGCAGTGGTTACCGGAGCGAGTGGGGGAGAGTTTACCAAAAAAATGAGCCATGAATTTCAGGTCAAGACCGAGGCGGGCGAAGACGTGCTGGCGTATTGTGAAGCGTGTAAGCAGTATTTTAACAAAGCTGATGTGCCGCACGCTGACTTAACGCAAACTGACGCAGACGGGGCGCAGAATAAAGCCTGTCCGGTGTGTGGCGGTGCGTTGGCAGATGCCGGTAAGGGGATTGAGGCCGGGAATATTTTTGATTTGCAAACAAAATTTTCTGATGCGTTTGATTTAGAATTTCAGGATAAGGATGGCAAAAAACAAAAAGTCATCATGGGTTGCTATGGTATGGGTACCACACGTTTGGTTGGTACGATTGTGGAAGCCAGCCATGATGACAAAGGAATTATCTGGCCAAAAAATGTGGCGCCGTATCAAGTGGAATTGATTGTTTTGCCCGGCGGCGAAACCGAGGGGGAAAAATTGTACACGGAATTAAACGCGGCCGGGGTAGAAGTTTTGTTTGATGATAGTGATGCCACTCCCGGAACAAAATTTGCCGACGCGGATTTGATCGGCTGTCCGGTACGTTTGGTAATCAGCCCCAAGACGTTGAAAGAAAATGTCGTGGAGTGGAAAGAACGCGCCCGCACAGAAATGGAAATGGTTAAAATGGCAGATGTGATTAAAAAGCTAATAAGCTAGTCAGCTTCCGCCCCAGGCGGATCAGTTTCCGGTTGAAGGAAGCTAATAATCTATGTCCGAAATTATTTTTTCCGGTATTCAGCCGTCAGGCGAGATCCATTTAGGAAATTATTTGGGCGCTTTGAAGCAATGGGCCGAGCTTCAGGACAAGTACCACAATTATTTTTGTATTGTGGATTGGCACGCGATTACCGTACCGCAGGACCCAAAAATTTTAAAAGCTAAAGCCCATGAAATCGCGCGAATTTATTTAGGTGCGGGGATTAATCCTAAAAAATCTACAATTTTTGTGCAATCGGATGTTAAGGAGCACGCCGAGCTGGCTTGGATTTTAGGAGCGATTACAAAGTTGCCAGAGTTAGAACGCATGACTCAATTTAAAGATAAGTCCGCGCAACATCGGACGAATATAAACGCGGGTTTGTTGACTTATCCCATCTTAATGGCCGCTGATATTTTATTGTACCAAACGCATTTAGTACCAGTGGGTGAAGATCAAAAACAGCACGTAGAATTAACGCGGACACTGGCCGAGCGGTTTAATAAAATGTTTGGCAAAACTTTTACGGTACCAGAGATATTTGTGCCTAAAGTCGGCGCTCGGATTATGGGTCTAGACGATCCAACCAAAAAAATGTCCAAGAGTGCGACCAGCGTGAATAATTACATTGCCTTGCTTGATAAACCAGAAGTGGCTAAGAAAAAAATTATGAAGGCCGTAACAGATTCGGGAAGAGAAATTAAGGGCGGGGCGGACAAACCAGCATTTAATAACTTGCTTAGTATTTACTCATTGTTGTCTGGTGAAACAGTTGAGCGGGTTGAGTCGCGATTCGCGGGTAGAGGTTATGCCGCATTTAAAACAGAACTGGCGGAGGTGGTGGCTACTTTTTTGAGTGAATTTCAAAAACGCGCTAAGGCTTTTTCTGATAAAGATATTGAAGATATTCTATGGGTTGGCGCTGACAACGCCAGAATCGTGGCCGGCAATACTATGACGAAAGTGCGTGCTAAGGTTGGATTGCGGTAACGGTTCCCCACTCCTCCTGCCTTTTTTATCTTAACGAGGAGGAGAAGCGGAATTTTGATATTTAATATGGAACTCTCCAAAGCTTACAATGCCAGCGAACACGAAGACACGATTTACAAGCTCTGGGAACAGAGCGGATTTTTTAATCCGGATAATCTGCCGAATCAAGCTGGGGAGCCGTACACCATCATCATGCCGCCGCCGAACGCGAACGCGCCTTTGCACATGGGTCATGCTTTAACTATGACCGTGGAAGATATTTTGATTCGCTGGCGTCGCCTGCAAGGCCGGCGCACGTTATGGTTGCCGGGGAGTGATCACGCCGGTTTTGAAACGCAAGTAGTGTTTGAGAAAAAATTGGAAAAAGAAGGTAACAGCCGTTTCAAAATGACGCGCGCCGAATTTTATCAGGCCTGTTGGGATTTTGTTCAACAGAATAAACACTTGAGCGAAAATGGCATTAAAAAATTAGGCGCGTCGTGCGATTGGTCGCGGAATATGTTTACGCTTGATCCGCGTGTGGTGAAATTGGTGTATGAAACATTTCAGCAGATGTATCAAGATGGCTTGGTATATCGCGCCGGCCGGATTTGTAATTGGTGTCCGAAACATCAAACCGGCTTAGCTGATCTGGAAACAAAATATGAAGAGCGTACGGAACCGTTTTATTATTTCCAATACGGCCCGTTTGTGATCGGCACATCGCGACCGGAAACAAAGTTTGGCGATAAATATGTGGTAATGCATCCGGCAGATGAACGATATCAGGAATATCACGCCGGGCAAACTATTGCGCTTGAATGGATCAATGGTCCGATTAAGGCAACCGTGATTAAAGACGAAGCGGTTGATCGCGAGTTTGGCACTGGGGTTATGACCATCACGCCGGCGCATGATCCGGTTGATTTCGAAATTGCGCAACGGCACCAGTTGGATAGTGAACAAATTATTGATCAGCGTGGCAAGCTTCTGCTGATTGCCGGTGAGTTTGCCGGTCAAAAAATTCTTGAAGCCCGACCAAAAATTGTGGAAAAATTAAAAACTAAAGGTTTGTTAGTTAAAATTGATGAACAATACAAGCATAATGTGCAAGTATGTTATAAGTGTAATTCTTTGATCGAACCGCAAATTGTGCCACAATGGTATATTGCCATGACAAAATCCTTGCCCGATGGCCGGCTTAGTTTGCGTGACATGGCAGTTCAAGCAGTTAAATCGGGTGAAGTAAAATTTGTGTCGGAAAAATTTGAGAATTTATTCATGAGTTGGATGAATGATTTGCGTGATTGGCCAATCTCGCGGCAAATTTGGTGGGGGATACCGATACCGGTTTGGTATCATGAACCAAAATGTGTGCCTAGACCAGGCCAGGAAAGCGATGTGGCTAAATGTAAAGATATGATAATTTCCGTCAACAAACCGACCTGTGAATTTTGTGCTGCCGAGTTCATACCAGAGCAGGATACATTTGATACTTGGTTTTCCTCCGGACAATGGCCATTTGTCACCTTGCAAGCGCTCGGGCAAAAAGATTTTGCCGCATTTTTTCCGACGCAAGTCATGGAAACCGGTTGGGATATTATTTTCTTTTGGGTGGCGCGTATGATCATGCTGTCGGAATATCGCGTTAGTTGTGAACCATTTAAGACCATATATTTGCACGGCTTAATTCGTGACGCGCAAAAACAAAAGATGTCCAAGTCAAAAGGCAACACGATCAATCCGCTGGACATGATCGCCAAATACGGAACGGATGCGGTGCGCATGGCGTTGATATTTTCATCCGCGGCCGGTAATGATATTCCGCTGGCGGAAGATCGCATTCGCGGTATGCAACATTTTGCTAACAAGCTCTGGAATATCGCGCGGTTTGTGCAAACGAATTCGACCGAGGTAATTCGAGCGGAAGCAAAAAATAACGTGCCCCAACCAATCACCCCGGCCGAT
>CAZBFB010000066.1:0-4564 GCA_964491085.1 uncultured Gammaproteobacteria bacterium
GGTCTTCTTTTTTTATGCCAACCATCAACCAATTAATCAAATACGGCCGCAAGACCATTAAGGCGCGTTCCAAAGCGCCGGCTTTGCAAACTGTCTATGACAGCTTGCACCGCCTGCGTTCGACCCTGCCGCATGGCGCGCCGTTTAAGCGTGGTGTTTGTTTGAAAGTGAAAACCATGACTCCAAAAAAACCGAACTCGGCGTTGCGTAAAATCGCGCGCGTGCGTTTGTCTAACGGTCAAGAAATTACGGCCTATATTCCGGGTGAAGGTCACAACTTGCAAGAGCACTCGATTGTTTTGGTGCGCGGCGGCCGCGTTAAGGATTTGCCGGGCGTGCGCTATCATATTGTCCGTGGTGTGTATGACACCCAAGGCGTAGCGAACCGCAAAGGCAGTCGTTCGCTCTACGGCGCGAAGAGACCGAAAATTTAACAAGTAAATCCAGCGAGGTCAGTAAATCCAGTGAATCCAGCCAGCAAAATAATGGAATAAATTGACCATATCTGAATTTACTTAATTTACTTAATTTACTGGATTTACTGATTCTATGCGTGGAAAAAAAGCTCCCAAACGAGATATTCTGCCTGACGCCAAGTATCACAACGTGGTGATTGCTAAGTTTATCAATCATGTTATGGAAGGCGGCAAAAAAACCATTGCCCAGAGCATTGTTTATGAGGCGTTTGAGTATTTGAAATTGCTCGCTGAAAAAAATGGACAAAAAAATGCCAATCCGTTGGAATTATTTGATCGGGCTCTGCGTAATGTCACCCCGACTATCGAGGTGCGCTCCAAGCGCGTGGGCGGAGCTAACTATCAAATTCCGACACCCGTGCGCAGTGAACGCGCGCAGAGTTTGGCTTTCCGCTGGCTTTTAGAAGCGAGTCATGCCCGCAAAGGCAAACCAATGGCCACTAAACTGGCGCAAGAATTGTGGGAAGCATTCCAAGAACAAGGCGGCGCCATGAAAAAGAAAGAAGATGTCATGCGCATGGCGCAAGCGAATCGAGCGTTCGCGCACTTCGCGCGGTAAACACTACGAATATACGAATTGAGACGAATTTACGAATTTTTTGTCCAAAGGACGATCATCCTCTGGCTGAAATCTCACCTTAATCCGCTTCCATTCGTAAATTGGTAAGTATTCTTTAATACCTATGGCAAGAGCATACCCTCTCGAACGTTTAAGAAACATTGGCATCATTGCGCACATTGATGCTGGTAAAACCACCGTTTCCGAGCGGGTTCTTTTTTATACTGGCAAGAAGCATAAACTTGGCGAAGTGCACGAAGGCGCGGCGGAAATGGATTGGATGGAGCAAGAACGCGAGCGGGGTATTACCATAACGAGCGCGGCCACAACCTGTTTTTGGTCTGCTACCGGCGCCAAAGAAGACGAGTGCCAGATAAATTTGATTGATACGCCCGGGCATGTGGATTTTACGGTTGAAGTAGAGCGTTCTTTGCGCGTTTTGGACGGCGGCGTGGTGGTGTTTGATGGTGTGGCCGGTGTTGAGCCGCAGTCGGAAACGGTGTGGCATCAAGCGGACAAATATCATGTGCCGCGTCTTTGTTTTGTTAACAAAATGGATCGCATGGGCGCGGATTTTTATGCTGATGTCGCTTCGATTCATGATCGTTTATCGCCGGCCGCGCATCCGATTCAGTTGCCGATCGGCGCCGAGGCGAATTTTTTGGGAATTATTGATTTGATTACATTTAAAGCGAAATTATATAACGATGCCCTGGGTTTAGAAGCAATTGACGCGGACGTGCCGGCGGATATGGTGGCCAAATCCAAAGAGTATCGGCATAAATTGGTGGAGGCCATTGTGGAGTATGACGATCAGTTGATGGCGAAATATTTGGACGGGCAAGAGCCAACCGTGGATGAGTTGCGCGCGGCTTTGCGCAAAGCCGTTATCACGGGGAATTTTTTTCCAATTTTGTGCGGTTCAGCTCTAAAAAATAAAGGGGTGCAGTTGATGCTGGATGCCGTCTGTTTATATTTGCCGTCGCCGGTTGATTTGCCGCCAGTCGTGGGGGAGGATCCGTCAACTGGCAATAAACTAGAACGCCGACCGATTGACACCGAGCCATTTGCGGGACTGGTGTTCAAAATCGCCACGGATCCATTTGTTGGTAAGTTGGCATACTTTCGGGTGTACTCCGGTACATTGACCGCTGGTTCTTATGTATTAAATGCGTCTAATGGTGAAAAAGAACGCGTCGGTCGTATTTTGCGTATGCACGCTAATCATCGTGAAGACATCAAAGAAGTTCCGTCGGGTGACATTGCCGCTATTGTTGGTTTGAAAAGTTCCACTACCGGCGACACGATTTGCGATGAAGATAATCTAATTGTGTTGGAAAAAATTGTATTTCCCGAGCCGGTTATTTCTATCGCCATTGAACCTAAGACCAAACAAGATCAAGAGAAAATGGGCGTGGCCTTGCGCCGTTTGGCTGAAGAGGACCCGACTTTTCGTCTCAAAACGGATGAAGAAACCGGTCAGACCATTATCTCCGGCATGGGCGAATTGCATTTGGAAATTATTGTTGATCGCATGAAGCGGGAGTTTAAGGTGGAAGCCAACATCGGCGCGCCGCAAGTGGCGTTTAAAGAAACAATTCGTAAGAGTGCCGAGGCCGAAGGTAAGTACATTCACCAGTCCGGCGGTCGCGGTCAATATGGTCATTGTAAATTGCGCGTGGCGCCGCGAGAACGTGGCGCCGGGTTTGAATTTTTGGATGAATTAAAGGGTGGTACAGTACCACAGGAATTTGTCCCCGCGATTGAAAAAGGCGTTAAAGAAGCGCTCGCTAATGGAGTATTAGCCGGCTTTCCTATGGTGGATATCAGCGTGGCTGTATTTGATGGCAGTTATCATGATGTTGATTCTTCGGAGGCGGCTTTCAAAATTGCCGGCAGTCGCGGTTTTCAAGAAGCCGCGCGTTTGGCCGGAGTGGTGCTATTAGAACCGGTCATGAAAGTGGAGGTGGGCGTGCCCGAGGATTTTATGGGTGATGTGATTGGTGATTTGAATTCCAAGCGCGCGCAGATTAAAGAAATGCGCGATCGCGGCAAGCTAAAAATCATTGATGCCGATGTGCCGTTGGCGGAAATGTTCGGTTATGTGACCAATCTTCGTTCCATGACACAAGGCCGCGCTAATTATTCCATGGAATTTTCACACTATGCCGAAGTGCCGCGCAATGTCGAAGAAAAAGTAGTGGCGGCGAGGAAATAATAGGTCACTACGAATATACGAATTGAAACGAATTTACGAATGAAATTTCACTAACCCAGATTAAAATTCGTAAATTCGTATCTTATTCGTACATTCGTAGTGTCTGATCGTATATTCGTAGTAATAATTTATATGGATACTAGTTCTCTTGGAAAAATTTTTGTTACGGCTAAACGTCTCGGAGTGCCGGCGATTGTTTTGTTTGCTGATGAGCCGGTGGTTGTTATGTCGGTAACGGACTATGAACGGTTGGCCGGTAATCGTGGGGTAGAGCAACCGGTCGTGGCTGATACGACGCCGGCGCCAGCGGAACAATCATGGAAAAGTTTATCAGAAGAAGAGCTGTTTGATAAAATAAATCGTGAAATTTCTGCTTGGCGATCAGCTCATGCCGAGGCCGAATTGGAAAAAACGGCTGAAGTATTGCCGGCGAATGACCCTATCTTGGCGCCAGTGCCGACGCGTGAAACCAGCGTGGCTCGAGATGGCGATGATGAGTTCTATATTGAGCCGGTTGGATAAATTTGTATAAATAAGGGCTGTTGAAAAGCAAAACTAACCAGCTATTGCAAAAATTTTTAAGATTTGGTATCATAGTCACAACGTAATTTTTAGGCCTAATAAACAACAAAAAAACTCATATGGCAGAAATGTTTGATCGCTCCAAGCCGCACGTTAACGTTGGCACGATTGGCCACGTTGACCACGGCAAAACAACCCTGACGGCCGCGATATTAAAGGTTTTGGCTACCAAGGGAAATAAAGCCCAAATTAAGGGCGTGGATGATTTGGATAAAGCGCCGGAATCAAAGTCCCGCGGTATTACTATTGCTACCGCGCACTGCGAATATGAATCCGACAAGCGCCACTATGCGCACGTTGACTGCCCAGGGCACGCTGATTATGTAAAGAACATGATTACCGGCGCAGCGCAGATGGATGGCGCGATCCTGGTGGTTTCCGCAGCGGACGGCCCCATGCCTCAGACCCGCGAGCACATTTTGCTTGCTCGTCAGGTCGGCGTGCCGTCCATTGTTGTTTTTTTGAACAAAGTGGATCAGGTGGAAGATAAAGAACTCATTGATCTCGTGGAAGAGGAAGTACGCGATCTCCTCAAGAAATATGAATTCCCCGGCGACAAAACTCCGATCATCCGCGGCAGCGCCTTGAAAGCGCTTCAGAACCCGGCAGATGCTGAGGCTTCCAAACCGATTCTCGAACTCGTTAAAACCATGGATGAGTATTTCCCCGAGCCGGTGCGCGCCACAGACAAACCATTCCTCATGCCGATTGAAGACGTGTTTTCCATTG